>JAGXNU010000001.1 GCA_019894815.1 Promethearchaeota archaeon | reverse complement strand
CTCTAATTCTATAAAATAATAGTTGGTCAATAAGAATTAAAGATAGTAAGGAAGACAAAAATCATCCCATGAGTAGTTTAAGATCAAATCCATTTTCTTCAAAAGGGCGGAGAATTCCTTCCAATTCCTCAATAGCTAAGATGAGATCATCACTCAAACATTTTAAAACAGTCTTATTAAATGTGAGTTCACAATATGGGCAATAAATATTTGAGTCAAGTTCCCAGACCTTAAATCCTTTACATCGAGGACAATGAAGAATACTTTTACTGATATCATTCATTATTTAAACATCTCTTTTAGATCCTTCTTAAAGGGACTATTTAAACTAATGTAATATTGAAATAATGTAAAAAACCGTGTATTAATAATAGTTCAGTTTAGTAAAGAAATAGGTATTGTTAGTTATCTATTACCTCTTTAGGAAAATCTGGAAGTTCAAGGATGCGTTTTGCCTCCTCTTCCAAATCTACATTGAATATATCAGTGATCCCTGATTGTTGCATGGATACGCCATAAATGCGATCAGCATTGACAATATTTTCTTCTCTATGACTGATGACCATGAATTGAGCTTGACTTGCAAACTCCTTTATGACTGTTGAGACGCGATGGACATTAGGACCATCAAGAGCCGCATCAATCTCATCCAATACGTAAAATGGTGCAGGGTAAAATTCTTGCACTGCAAATATGAATGCGAGTGCGACAAGTGTTTTTTCACCTCCACTGAGAATTTCAAGGCTGCTGATTTTTTTACCTCGTGGTCGAGCTTCGATGGACACACCTCCTTCAAAAGGGTTGTCAGGCCGATCTAATATCATCTTAGATGATCCGCCAGGGCTAAGTTGTTGGAATATCCGGCTGAATTCACGGTTGATCTCATGGTATGCTTTCATGAAGGTTCGTGTCTTTTCGAGTTCAATCTTATCAATCGCATCTAGAATTGACTTGCGCTCGCGCTGAATAGTCTGTCTCCTCATATCAATTTCATCAAAACGTTCTTTTACTGTGTCATATTGTTCGATAGCCTTTAAGTTGACAGGTTCAAGCACTTGTTTTTTCTTGTTAGTTTCCATTATATCCGATTGGAGTCCCGCTTCGGAGAGTTCGTCTGTAACTGGTGGCAAAGCACCATAATCTTTAGATCTATGATAGAACGTTTCAATTTGATCAGTAGTTATGATTTTTTTAGATTCAAAATTGTTTAATTTAGACCGTTCCATTGATAGATCAGATTTGAGTTCATTCAATGCTTTTTGGTATCCTTTTTGTTTTTTCCATGATTCATCTTTTTCTTTGATGTGTGCATCTAAGTCTTGCTGTTTTAGGATTTTCTTTTTATTTTCACTTTCGAGGTCCTTATTGATTCCCTCAATCTCGCTTAAAGTACTTTGGACTTGTTTTTCAGTATCTTCGATATCTTGGTTAACAATTACAATTTGTTGTTCGCGTTCTTTATTTTTATTAAGTTCATTTAATTTCTTTTGGGTTTTTTGTAGATCCTTGTTAAGTATGTTAAGTGAGGTTTGAGCTTTCTTTTGTACCTCAAGTTCTTTGGTTTTTTCTTCTCTAAATGCGTTAATTTCCTGTTGTATTTTATCGACGATTTTTTGAATAGCTTCGACTCCAGTATTAGCTTCTTCAATGGTTGCTAAGCAATTTTTGATGGTATTTTCAGAATCTTCATTTTCTTTAGTCAGTTCTTCAATAGAATTGATGATCATCATAATATTTTCCAAAGATCTCAGTCTATCGATTGTTTCTTCGAGTTTTTTATTTTCTTCATCAATTTGGGCATTAAGTTCTTCAGTATTCTCCCAAAATTTATCTTTAGATTTTGTGAATTGCTCCATATTTGAATCGAAAGCTTTTCTTTCTTCTTGTTTTGCTGCAATTCCTTTTTCAGTATTTAATATTACATCTTTCTTTTCTGCGTTTTTAGTATTTAAGTCTAGCACATTTTTTTCGATTTCCATCATTGAATCAATCAGATTTTCGATTCCCTTAAGTTCCTGCAATTTATTTTTAAGATCATCTAATTCTTTTTGTTTTTCCTCGATCTCAGATTGTAAAATCGCATTTTTTTCCCAATAACTCTCTCGGGAAGTTTTTAAAGAATTTATTGATTCCTTCAAATTATCTTCTTGTTTTTTATTAATCTGTTCAGTTCTTTGTTTAATTTCCTCGTTAAATCCATTTAAATTATCATTTAATTCTTGTATGCGTTTATTAACCACTTCTAATCTTTGACGAGAAATTGCATTTGATTCGGAATCGTGTTTATTTTGAATAGTTAATTCTGTGACTTTCATCTCAATCTCGTTTAAATCATCCGTCTGAACATTAATGTTTTCAGAAATTTCTTCTAATTGCTTATATAATTCTTGACTTTTTGACATCGTGAGTTTTCTCAAAGATAAATGGACGTTTTCAAGGATTTCCATTAAATCTTGGATGAGTGTATCAATAGTTGAGGTAGATTGTTGTATTTCAACATCGGCGGATTCTTTTACCCTACTAATTAGTTGATCAATGGTTAAATCAACATTATTGGTGAATAAATTAAGTGTTTGAAGAATTGAATGGAGTGTAGTGGATGTAGCTTTAGACTCCTTTTCCCCTTCATCTTCAAGATAATCCATAGTCTTTATGATATCAATAATATCCAAAACGAATTTTCTAAAATCTTCGGCTGATGTATCAATAGCCTCTGCACTTGATTGTTGTATATTGCTTTTTATTGATTCCACTGAGATGTTAATATTTTGGGTTAGCATGCTTAAAATTTGGAGAATTCCTGAGATATCTTCAGTGTTGCTTTCATATTCTTTTTCTGTGATCACAATCTTTTTCAGAAGAATTTCTTTTTCTTTACTTAGTTCTCCTATCCTTCTTTGAACATTTTCTTTCTTTATATTATAATTTTCAAGTTCTTTATCACTTTTAGTTAGATTAGCATCAAGTGAGGAGACTTTTAGCTCAATATCCCGTTTTTCTCGCTCTAGGCTAGTGAGTTCTTTATTATTTATTTTTAATCGGGTGTTTAAATTTTCAATTTTTGCCTTATTATCAAAAATCTTGGACTCAATAGAGTTTTGCTTCATGACCATTAATTCTAAATCTTGCTCATTCTTTCTGAAAGTAGAATCTTGCTCTTTTGCTTTCGCTTTTAACTCAGTTAAATCTTTTAGTATAGAATCTTTTTCTTTTAATAACTCTTTTAGAGCTTCTTCAGAATCCTTCCCTTTACTTAGTTCTTGGATCTTCTTTTCAACAGAAACTTTTTGTGAGTTTAATTTCTCAATTCTATCCATATTCATTTTAATTTCAGTGTTCACGGAGGAGAGGAAAGATTGCATTTCAGCTAGTTTCGTATTTAATTTGTTTTTTTCTTCTTGAATTTGAGTGATTTGACTCTCTAAATCTATTTGCTTATTTTTTTCCTCATTTATTTTAGCTCTCATTCCATTGATATTACTTCTTATTTCAGTCTCTTGCTTTTTTATTAATTTCATCGCATCATCTATATTTTCAGCGTCTCCTTTAATGCGATTTAGTTCTGATACTAATTTTTCTTTTTTATCCTTGTTTTTCTGTATGGTTTCCTTAAGCAGAGTTATTTGAGTATTGTTTGAAGAGATTTTTTGTTTAATTTTTGAAATTTCAGCTTCATGAGAGGATTTTTCCTCATTTTTATCCTTTATCTTTCCATCAAATTCTGCTTGACTTTGCTGTTTTTCTTCGATCTCTTTCTTTAAATCTTCAATATTGTTTTCCTTTTCTAAAATTTCAGCAGATGCTTCTTCGATTAATGAATCAAAAGTCTGACCTTCTTGCAACTCCATTTGCTTATTTTCTAATGTTTTAATTTCTTGATGTAATTTCTCTATGGACTTTTGTGCAATGTCTAGAGAAGTTTGATTTGAAGATAATTTAGTTTTTAATTGAGTAATTGCTTCATTCATTGCTTCTCTTTCATTTTCTTTCTCAATAATGGTTTTTTGAATATTGTCCATTACAAGAGATTCCTGTTTTAAAACGTCCTCTTGTATTATAATTTTTTCATTGACTTCCTCAATGATTTTATTGGTTTCTTCTATCTTTAATTCTAATTGAGCCTCTTCTTCACGTAATTTTGATATTTTTAACGCAATGAGCTGAGCATTATATAACTTGATTTTTTCATCAAATTCCTTCCAGGTAAGAGCGTCGTTCTTTTCTTTCTCTACTTTTTTCAGTTGTGCGGATACTTCTTTAAAAATTGCTTCAAATTGACCTAGATCTCTTTCAGCTTTTTCTAGTTCTTTCATTGTAGAATCTTTCATCTCATCATACTTTTGCAGTCCAACGAGTTCTTCGATAAACAACCGTCGATCTTCAGTATTCATATGAGTTAATTCTACAATCTTACCTTGGAGTACAAACTGATTACTTCCGTCTGGATCGATATTAGCTGCTGCGAGGGCGTTAAGGATTTGTTGCCGTGTGACTTTCTTTTGATTCATTTTATAGCCTCCTCCGCCACCCTTTTTAATTGTTCGAGTTATGTCAAACGTGTCACCGCCTCCTGGAAAGATATTATCGGAATTATCAAAATATAAGGTTACAGAAGCTCTTTGCGAAGGATTTTTCCCTCTAGACCCCGCAAAAATTAAATCTTCTAAATTTTTAGCTCTCATTGTTTTCTTGCTTAATCGTCCAAGAGCAAAACATAATGCATCGATTATATTAGATTTACCCGCACCATTTGGACCCACAATACACGTGAATCCGCTTGAAAGTCTAATGGTTACTGTTCTTTCACCAAAAGATTTAAAGCCTGTCATTGAAATTTTTTTAATATAGGTCAAAGAACAATCTCCTCATAAATTAACTCTTTCTTAAAATAATGAGTAATTCCATCTATATATATATACATTACAACCAAAAAGTTAAAATTGTGTTATATAGAATTATTAAAAATAGGGAAAAAAAAAATTAAAATTTAGTAAATAAGGCATCCACGATTGCTTTCAGCTGTTTTGGGGGAATTATTATGAAATAGCGAGAGTTATTGAATAAATTTTTCTTAGAGGTGCTTAAAATTCCAATATTTTGAAACATATTTATTAAACTTTCAAGTTCTTCCAGAGAAATATCATAATCAAGCGATTCACAAGATATTTGATACAATTCTTTTAATTCTTGAGAACTTATGTAATACCTCGTATTTTTTAAAAAGAAATTTGACAAATTATCTAAAAAGATTATTGTGAGAAAATTTTCTTCAGAAATATATGTTAGTAAGCTGTATTCGTCAGACATTTGTAATGGATCAAATTGATTTTGAATGATCTCATATAATCCATCCTCTTTATGATCCTTTTTTGAGTTTAATAAGAGATATAATTCTCTTAAGATATCAACTCCTTTTCCAGGTACGGGTACGTAATGTTCGAAGATTAAATCTGTAATGAATTCTACTAAATCTGTTTCTAAATTTACTGTATATGCTAAGGCTATCCTTTGATGGAGAATTTCACATAATTGATTATAAGAAAAATAATTCAGGTTAATTTTCAAGTCAAAACAACCGAGCAAGTCATAAGCAGCAGGTTTTAGAACTTTATTGATAGTAGAGATTAAAACCATGTTTTTTTCCTTTCCAAAATGAAGGAATTTCTTAAAAATTTCAGGATTTAAATGTTCAACATTATAGAAAGCTATGAGAAGATTGTAGTTGACTTTTTGACAAGCAAGTTTGAAGAGGTTCCACAAATCTGTTAAATTAGAATTTAAGACTTGTTGAAAATCTAATTTAAAATTATACACTATATTCATTTCACCTAATAGTGAAATAATAAGATCTTCGAGTTTTTTTTCTTTACAATCAACTTTAATTTTATAGTTATATGAAGTTAAATGATCTTGATTTAGTAAATCATTAAAGACTTTATTGACTATTACTTTCTTTCCGATACCGTCTATTCCCTGATAAAGAATGTTAATACCAAAATCATCGGTGATAGCATCATTCATTACCGAAAAAAGTGAATGCTCCTCTTTTTGTCGGTGTAAAATTTGTGGAGGAATAAAGTTTTGATCGAAGATTGCCCTTGGTCCTATATAATTTCCATAAGATTTTGCTTTAGCCATCATTTTTATTCAATTTTTTTGTAGTTTATATTTAATTTTGATCAAGGTATTTAAACCCCCATGCAGAGGGAGGGGGTTCATTGGAAGTAAAAATAAAATATAAAAAATTAGTAAGGTAATAGCCTGACTTTAATTGTATTCTTCTTAATTACTTGATTTAATCTTAATTTTCTGAGTTTATTTGTAAATTTTAAATCTAATTCATCATAGGCATATCCATTAGAGTTAATTGGACCTTCAATAACTCTGAGCTGAGCTGGACTAATATAACCCTCATTAAAAGAGATAATTTTACTCTTACCCATAAATTTACGCTTAAACAATTTTCCAAGAGTATTACACGCGACAATAGGAATTCGATTTTCTAATGCTCTAGCTTTTAAGTAAATTTCCCAATTCTCCATTCCTTCCTCTCTGATTTGAGTAGGAGAAAAGAGGATTTGTGCTCCATTTTCAGCTGCTAATCGGGGGGTCTCAAAAAATGCAATGTCAAAACAAATCAAAATAGCAAAAGAAAATTTATTCTCTTGAAAAATAACTAACTCATTGCCAGGATCGAATATTTCTCTCTCATAAGCATACAAATGAATTTTATCTTGTCTGCCAATCTCTTCTCCTCGATTATTAAAATAATAACTGGTTATGAAAGGTTTATGTAAATTTTTTCTTTTTTCCCAGATCGCTCCAGCAATTATATTTACATTGTAATCTTTCGCTAAATTTTTTATAAAATAATAATCATCTCCTCTTTCAGTTTGTATCGCTTTCGATATATTTTTAGAAAAGGGAAGCCATCTCTCTGGCAAACAAATTAAATCACAATTATTATGATTTTGAACTATTATTTTCAAGATATCTTCGATTTCTTTATGACAATCGGTCCGGTTTTGCAGAACTTCAGGTTGGAGACAACTAATTTTCAACATTTTTCATACGAATAAATATTATTTATTAATTCTTTCAATTATAGGAAAAATTTCATTTAGATTATAGATTTCATAATCCGGTTTTAAATTATCAGTTATTTTAAGTCCAGTATTAAAAGTATCATACTTTCCGCCACGATGGATGAAAACACTATGGATATTATTTTTTTTTGCAGGAACAATATCCTTATGAATATTATCACCAACATAAATTGTTTCAGCACCCTTAACATCAAATTTTTTTAAATAATAAGAGAAAAGTTTTGGGTTTGGTTTTCTTATTCCTATTTCATCTGAAATAACAATTGAATCCACAAGTTTGTCAATTTTCAATCTTAAAATCTTTTCATATTGTTTAATTGGTAATCCATCACTAATTATTATGGATTTAATTCCAATTTCTTTTAATTTTTTTAGACAAGGTTCCACGTCATCATAAAGAGTAATTGAATCTATTTTTTCTTTATGATATGCCATAACTGCCGCAGCGATATACATAAATTGTTTATTCAAAGATATTGAAAGGATATCTAGCTCATTTAGTCTTCTAATAAAATAATTATAATGTTGGGATGAATTTGAACCATATTCATTTACAATTTCATGGATGAGAGTAATAGCCACATCTCTATCAATGTCTAGTCCCAAATCAATCATTGCATCTATTCCCATAATTCTAGCACCTTCTGATAAACCTGTTGAATCAAAAAGGCAATCATCAAGGTCAAATCCAATTAATTTTATCGAAGTCATAATTTTTTCAATAATTTAATTAACCGTTTACACAAGATAGAAGACTTGTTAAGTTAAATTTATTTATATTTGAATATATATAATTTTTAATGTAATTTTACATTGTAACCGTCAAAAAATCACGTATTCCCTTATTTAGAGTATTCCTCGGAGATATCATCCTTGAAGACTATTGTAGCTTTATCATACTTTCATCGAAAAATAGGACCAATCGTGTTCTATTCGTATCCAGACCATGAATTAGATGATCAATTGTCTACTCGAATCGCAAATATCATGGATCAAACGGTTAGTGAAGGGTTTTTTACTCATTCATTTGAAAATAAAATCTCCATGAATTATTACTTTGAAGTTCATTCTGATTGGGCTAGGGGAAATAAAGAAATGTTGATGGTTTCAAGTGTGTTTTACCGTCAATTAACACCTGAACTAGAACAAAACGTTATAAATTTATTAACTGAATTCTCTGAAAAACTCCAATCAAATGAAGAAATATATACGGCGTTTTACATCAATGATATCAATAACATGGAAGAACAAGAAAGAGAGATAATATATAAAAATAATTCTCTTGTTAAATTGTGGGTAAAAGAGCTATATTGGGCAACTGTTGAAGATACCAGAGAGAAAAGTGAAGAAGAGAAGATCGCTACTTTGCTAAATAAGAAACATATTTTTTTTACACTAAAGAAATTATCAAAAGGGCCAATATCTCTTGAGGAATTGAACGAATGGTTTAACGAACAGTTCTCGAAACTAAATTTTTATCAAATAATAAATCTTCTAGAAGAAAGACAATTAATATTTATTAATCAAATTGGATTTGTAGAAAAGTATGTTCTTTTATTAAAAGAAGTTAATGCTGAAAGAATCCCCCCCGATAGCGTCATTGAATATTTAGAAGAATCTCCTGAAGATATGGAGAGCGATATTATTGATATTTTGCTTCCAAAGGTTCAAGATTATTTCAGTAATTATGAAAATAAGACAAAAGAAGAATTAGAGGAGGATTCATTCATTTTATTTCAAATTGTATCCGATTCGAAAAAGTACAACGTGTTATCAGAGTTAAGAAATGGTTTAATACCTAAAGACAAATTACCAAGATTAGTATCAAAACGTACATTAGAATATTTAACAGCATCCTTGGATTTTTTAAAGAAGCATGATGTTATAGAAGAAATTAAATATAAAAATGAAAGATATACCACATTAAAAACTAATATACAAATTACAACAGCTTTTCCAGAATATCTAAGAAAACTACTACTCAAGGAATCAAAACCCGTTGTTGCAGAAAAATACGAACCAAAACATACTTGAGGCTAAACATGGTTGATGAAAAGAATTCTTTTGACCATTTAAAATATCTTTTAGGAAATATGGGAATAGATATTCTACTCGCAATTGAAAAGGGAGCAAGCAATTTTGAAACAATTGAGATAATATCCGGCGTTCCACTTGCGTGCATTAAAGGGAGAATCCCCGTACTAATAGACTTTAAGCTCGCAAAAAAAGAATCTTCTGGATATATTATAACACAATATGGTATTAATTTCATTAAAAGTTTAGAAAAAAAATCATAAACTAAATTTAAATTTCAGATTGGGGCGACAGAATCATCGCTATGAGCATAGCTCTAATTGTCATAAGATCATCATTAATCTAAATTTAAGTCTAAATATTATCGTCTGTATTATAAAATTTGTAAATATAATACCCTTTCTTTTTTGGACCGCCGCATTCATCAATTAATTTTATTAATCCATCATCTTGAGAAATTCTTTCTTTTAAATAATTGAATAAATCTTTAGTTAGTTCCTTTTTTGCATTCATATATTCCAAAATTTCCATCGCTTCTTCAGAAGTTGAACATCTTCGTAGAAAATCTATAACTCCTGGATTTGAGAGATTTTCTTCATATTTAATTTCAAAATTACCAGATTCATTTTTTGCTGATTCTTCTTCTTCAATTGATGAGATCTTTATGGATTTTTTTCCTTCATTTATTTCAGAAGCTAAATTAGGAAAATATTCCTCTAATTCACTCTTAGCATACAAAATATTTAATCTATCGTCTTCATTAACTTGTAGTTCTATGAGTTTTTCCTTTTCTTTGGTTTCTTTTTGGTCCATCAATAAAACAGCTGCAAATTTTATTCTTAACTAAATTAATTTAAGTTAATTTATAAATTAACTCTTGAAGATCTAAAATGTGAGATCTTAAAGTAAAAAAATATATTCTAAAATGAAAAAATTAATTAATTTTACACAATTTCAATATTTATAATATTTTGGAAGTAGTAATAAAATGAAGTCTGGATATAGTTATGTAAAAGAAACCTTTGAGAAGCATGAAACAGGATATCAAACGCCTCATTGGGAAAGAGGAATCGAATATAGAAAAGGTAGATCAATACAACGCGTCGATAAACCTACAAAACTATATCGTGCACGAACTCTAGGATATAAAGCTAAACAAGGTTATGTTGTTGTAAGAGCACGCATCAGAAAAGGCGGTGCTCATAAAGTACGACCAAAACGGGGAAGAAAACCTCGAGCAATGGGTGTTTCCAAGTACACCACTGGAAAGAACTTGCAGTGGGTTGCTGAAGAACGAGTTCAAAGAAAACATCCTAATATGGAAGTGCTAAATAGTTATAAAATTTATGCTGATGGTAGGAGTTGGTATTATGAAGTAATCCTTGTAGACCCCAATCATCCAGTAATAAAATCTGATCCAAAAATTAATTGGATCTGTGAAGCACCACATCATAAGAGGGTCACTAGGGGTTTAACTTCAGCTGGAAAAAGAGCCCGTGGTTTGCATAAGAAAGGATGGGGTTCAGAAAAAACTCGACCTAGTATAGGAGCAAATCAAGGTCGTGGGAAATAAAATTTTATAATCCTAATTTTTAAGAGCTTTTTATACTTAAATTGGCTTTATTCATTTAAGATCATAGTTTGTTAACGCTTAGAGTAAGTCCACCGTCAATAATCAGATTCTGACCAGTAATATAATCCGCCGTAGACGATGCTAAGAATAGCGCTAAATCAGCAACCCATTGCGCTTCCCCAATTTTATCTATTGGAAGCTTTACATTACGTGAATCAAGAAATTGTCGAATGAGTTTTGGGTCATTGTTATAGATAGGTGTTAAAAAGACACCTGGTGAGATTGAATTTACAGTGATATTGCTCGAACCAAGTTCCAGTGCCCAGATTCTCGTGAACGCAATAAGAGCTGCCTTGCTAGCGCTATAAATTCCGAGCATGGGATTATGTCCATTCTGAGTACCTGCTGTAGATGCAATGTTTATAATTTTCCCTCGAACTGGTTCGAATTGCTTCTGGCGTTTCATTCTCCTAAAAAAAGCTTTAGTTACATTTAAAGGTCCTTTTACATTAACACCAAAAACTTTATCGTATACTTCTTCTTTAGCTTTTAATGCTGTGTAAAGACCTCCATCAATCCCCGCATTGTTAACCAATAGAAACACGTTATCAAAAGTATCGAACGTTTGTCTAGCCATATCATCGACTTGCTTTGAATCTGAAACATCGGCCTTAATTAGAAGAATTTTAGAATTATTAGATTTTAAAACTAAATCTCTCGTCTCTTCAAGACCTTCCATATTTACATCGTTTAATACCAAATCCGCTCCTTTAGACGCGAAAGTGATTGCCATCTTTTGTCCAAACCCACTACCCGCACCAGTAATAAGTGCTACCTTTCCTTCTAAAAATCTTTCATTATCCATTCTTTATTCACTTCCAATTAATAAAATTAAAAATATTTTAAAAGTTAATATCCCGCTCCAAAAAGACCCTTGCTTTGTTTGTAAGTGCCTAAAAACTTTCCTGCAGGCGGTGATTCAAAAGCTATTGAAATATCAAGAACACTTGGCTTTCCTGAATCAAGGGCTCGTTGTAACGCGGGTTTGATGTCTTCAGGCTTCTCTATCTTTTCGCCATAACATCCAAATGCCTTGGCGATTTTGGAATAGTCGATTGCTGGAAGGTCAACATCACAATATCTTCGTTTCATGCTATTTTTTTGGTAAGTCTTTAACATTCCCCAAGCACAGTTATTTGCTATGCAGATAATGATTGGCAAGTTTAATCGGACTGCTGTTTCAAGTTCTTGAACATTAAACATAAAAGAACCGTCGCCGTTAATACATACTACAGGTTTATCTTTTTTAGCAAGCTTCGCAGCGATAGCATAACTTGAACCTACACCTAGATGTCCCATTCCTATCGAGCAATAAGTACTCCTTGGATTTCTGTGAAAGTTGGATATTAGCCCAAACGTAAATACCGCAATATCTCCCCCATCTACAGATATAAGTGTATCAGGAGGGACAAAGTCTAATATTTCAATAATCATTCGTTCTGGTTTCATTGGTGTTTTGTCAGATTTCAAGATTTTATCAATTATGGATTTATCGATTCCACGAGCTTCTTGCAGATAATCGTTCCATTGAGACCATTTACCGATCATATCTTTTGGTAGATTTTTTTCCATACTATTTAACAATTGATTGATTACAGCTTTAACATCCCCTATGATAGCGATTTCAGCTGGTCGATTTTTTCCAATTTCCTTAGGATCGATATCTACTTGAATAATTTTTTGGTCTTGATTCCATAATGGACCCATCCCATACAATGTGGTATAATCCCAGCGACAACCTAATGAAAGAACCACATCTGCTTCAGAAGCAGCCCTTCGGAATGTACTTGATAAGGGATATGACCCCGCATAGGTCTTCTCATCTATTGAGATAGCACCTAATCCATTAATAGTTGTCAAAGCTGGGATTTTGTATGTTCTTGATATTTTTTTTAATTCATTTGACCCTTCAGAAGCAATTGTTCCCCCTCCTGAAATAATGATGGGTTTTTCGGCTGTTTTTAAAAGCTCAATAGCTTGTTTTATCACTTCATAATTCCCACTCGGGCGATAAAAAGGGCGATACCTTTCAGGAGGTATGATTTTTTTAAAATCTTTCTCAGTAGCTTCTCTTACTAATGCTGTCTCTCTTAATTCGAGAAAAACAGGACCTCTCCTCCCTGATAAAGCCGCTTTAATACATCTCTGTACGGCAAAAGGAATCTCATAGGGTTCTTCTACTGAGATCGATAGTTTGGTGATAGGTTTCATTAATTCCATTTGGTTTACTCCTCCTTGCAATATTCCGGTATCATCAAACATTCTGGCGATTTGAGCACCGATCACTAACAACGGGATGGAATCTGCTTGAGCAGCAGCGATTGCAGGAACAAGATGAGTTACACCTGGTCCAGCCGTACCGAGACAAACTCCTATTTCACCCGTGGCTCGTGCCCACGCATCCGCCATGTGACCCCCTGCTTGTTCATGACGTACCATTACTGTATCGATGCCTTCTTCACGACCAAACCTTTCAACAGCATCATAAATTCTAGTTAGTTCTCCACCAATAATTCCAAACATTTTGGTAATTCCTTCATTTAGGAGACATTTAACTAGTAAATCTCCACCATTCGATACTTGTTTAGACATATATGCAACTTATTAAAATTAAAAATTAAAGTTTCTTAAATTCAGATCTAGATTGAAAATGATATGATTTAAAAAGAAATCAATTCGAGGTAAAATCCAATTAGTTTTCTGGTATCTAAATAAAAAAAATTGACTTTTCCCGCTTTTCCAGTTTGAACGACGTCTAAATTATATTTTGATTTAAATTCTGTAATGAGTTCTTCAGCATTTTTAGTGTACACTCCTAAATGATGCAAACCTTCATTTCCTTCTTTAATAAAATCTAAATATAAATGATCGCCACTAGATTCTATTACTTCTACTATTTCAAATTGCTTTCCCGCGAAATTTTGCATCATTTTTTTCATTTTAAATACGACTTCTTTTCCCTTATACTTTACTGTTGAATTTTGTTCTACAATGTTTAATTTTGACTGAAATTTGAAGAGACCTCCCAAGTATGGCTTTGTTTTTTCAATGTCTTTTACAACAATACCGATTTGATCAAATTTTTCTAGTTTTAATTCACTCAATAAAAAGGCACCTCTTCTACTTTACACTATCTGCGAAATCTAAAGTTCCAGTAGGATTTCTTAACGGAAAATCCCCATTTAAAATCATTTTTTTTAAATCTTTTGCTAGTAGTATTGCCCCATTTCTGTCAGATTGTCTAAGAACTATAGGTACGTCTTTTCCCTCAAATTTTATTGTTTTGAGGTCTAATTTAAAGGCATCAGGACATAACATTGAACAAGTTCCACAATTAAAACATCGAGATCGATCAATTCCTGTAATTACTCCTTTTTTCATCATGAATGCATCAGTTGGACAAGTTTCTGCTACATTACATTCCTTACAATTCTTACATGCTGAAGAATCAAAGATCACCAGATAATTTTTATCCCATACATCCCCATAAGTAATTTCAGCTACTTTCTCTCGACCGACTAAACTCAAGATACTCAATTTTACATCTTTATCAGATCTAATTATATTTTCCAAAATCCTCTCATTGAGAATGGGAATTGGAACGGCTATACTACATATTGGTTCAAGACCATAAGATGTCTTGAAAGCACCCATATATTCTGGTTTCATATTTGCGAACGGAGCAATTGTCATCATATTTGGTTTTGCGATATTATTACGCGTTCCCGGACCTATAAGGTATCCCATGCTTCCATTTACCAATAAAGGGGTCCCTACACCAAAGGATTCAAAATCAGGATCATTTTGAAATGGATTTAACGCACCACATCCAGAAAAAGTGATTTCTGATTTGTTTGGTTTAAATGGTAAGCTAGAAAAAATAGTATTAACTTCATATGATTCACAATTGATCATGGCATTATAATTTTTGATAGATTGTCTCGTACCCATTAATTTAGCGAACTGCATATCTTCTAATCGCATCTCTTTTTCTAATATCTCACCTTCACTACTTTTTGCGACTATTGAGACCTCTTTCCCTTCTACTAGTTCCCTAAATAGAGATCCCCCACAATAATTTTTTTTAGTCTGACTTTGAGCAGTTCCATAAATTATTAGATCAATTATACCTAAATATTCATTTGGGCACGGTCCTGGAAAGGTAGGAATCCCATTAATGGAAACTTCAGTAAACTTTCTTAATGTTTTAGGAGGTGTAATCCGAAAAGATAAAACACCCAATATCCCACTCATTAAACCTTTCGTGGCCGTTGTTATTACATCAACATCTTCAAACTTTATTTCTTCTCCATTTTCTATGCGTTCTATAAAATCTTGAACTGTAATTACATTACTCGTGCCATGTTCAATTTTTTTTATAATTTCGGATAAAGTTCTATTTTTCACTCCTTTAACCACTACTTTCATTAAAGTCTATACCTTCTAAAATATTAAGTTATAATAAAATTTTTTTATTAAAACATCACTTACAAATCTTGTAGAATTAATAAGAAGTTATTGAATTTTAAGAGGTCCTTCACGATTGTCTTACTTTGAATCAAGACTGAGATTAAATGTGGAAAATTTTGAGAAAATTAAAAATAAATTTGCAATTTGTGAGAAATTAGGAATAAAAAATGTAATTGTAGAACCTGTTGGAAATTTTAAAAACCTCGGGGTTGAGTTAAGAGAAAAAATAAAATCGTTGACAAAGATGCAAATCTATTATCGGATATCTTTACGACCTAGAAATGTTGATGATTTAAAAAACAAGTTAAGTACAAATAAAAAATTACCAACCATTCTTTCGATTGAAACTCCAAATAAAGAAATTCAAATTCAAGCGGCTAAAGACTCCAGAGTTGATGTAATTTCATTTACAGATCCTAAAACAATGAAAACACTAACCCCTGGAGTAATATCCTTGTCAAAACAAAATAATTCCTTTATTGAAATTTCACTATCATCAATGATGGTAGTGAATAAAGCTCAACAATCAAAAAATTTTCGAGAATTATATCGAATAATTCATTTGGTTAAGTCTTTAAAGGGAAATCTCATAATTAGTGGAAATTTTGAAGATTCATTTCATTTAAGACATCCAAGATCTCTAATTAGTATTTGTCATACATTGCTAGGGCTCTCAATTCTTGAAGCAAAAAAAGCATTTAATGAAAATGTTAAAAAATTGATAGAGAGAGTATACGATCGATATGATACGAATTTTATAGAATATGGAATAAAATTCATTAAAGGAGGTGAGTGAATATCGTTAGAAACGAACGTAATAGATATATTCTATTTAAGATAATAAATGAAGGATTTCTTTCAATAGAACATTCAGATATATTAAAATCAATTTGGAAATCAATATGGCGCTTTTTTGGAATGAAAGAGGCGAATAAAATTGGATTATGGGTGATTGAGATTGATTTGGAAAACGAGTTTGGGATAATTAGATGCGCTCACCAGACAAAAGAAATCATAATTACTGCCTTATCTTTTATCACTGAGATAAACGGAAATAAAATAATTTTATCTCCTGTTAAAACTTCGGGAACGATAAAATCAATAAAAAATCATATGATTTCTAAGAAAACCAGAGATTAAACGTGTTAACACAAGTTAAAATGACAGAAAAAAATTTAACAATTGGATATATTGAGAAATATGATGGAACTTTAAGGTTAAATCTTTCAAAAAATAATTTATTTCAAAAAGATCAATTTTTACTTATAATTCAAGCAAATACGAAAGATTTTAGTAGATTTATGATTTATCCGATTAATGTAAACAAGATTTTAAAAATTACTGTATCCTGCTTTAGAGAAATTGTAGAAGATCTTGAGCAAATTTCCTCCCTATTAAAAAATTTTAAGATTATTCATAATTCTGGTCTTACAGTAAGAGATAATATTTTCATTGTTGAATTATATCTAAAACTAAGATTCTCCAATTCAAAATATAAAGATTTAAAAACTTCTTTAGATAAGATTAAAAATAAGCATATAGATATAGATATTGAAGAGATTAGCTTGAATATCTGAATACTAGTGATAGAAATGAATACTTGGAAAATTACATTAAAATTAGAAAATGGAAAATATGAAGAGTTTGAATTATACGATGCAAAAGTATACTTTGAAGGATATCTGAAAATTAAAAGGAGTTATTTTAATCGTTTAATTAAAGCAATTAAAATCACGAAAAATTATGCAATGAAACACGCAATTGAAGAAGTTTTAAGTCCTGATAAGGAAGATTGGGCTTTAAATCCTTGGTTATTGTTGATTGTAAAAGATATTGAAAAAGAAATGCCCTTTTGGTTCCTTATTAAAAGAGAATTAGATTTGTCAGGATTATTAGTGGCTATAGGTCCTAAATCCTTTGCTGAATTTAATAGTCAAAATTTTAGTGATGCAAAACGAGATATAAAAAGAATTATTAATTTTATCGTATCATACCTAAACAAGTTTAATTGTATAGTATTCATACCAAAATTCTTATCTCAATGAAAAGACCTTTAACTCAACCAATTGAATGCATAACAATTAGCCAATGCAAAATGATATCTTCAATATTTCTCAGTTTGCTGATTCTATCCGTTAAAGGAATCATTTGAATAAATATCCAATGGTGATGCGCGACCCACTATTTAATCATCCCTTTATTTAATGATTAATGTTGAATATTTTTTAAAATCAAGAAAGATAAGAATAATATTCAAAAATTTAAAATTGGACTATTTTTTATTTTATTTATCATTTCTTAAAATGTTTAATAGCATAATATTTATAAAAGTGGCTTAAAAACGTGAAACGTCCAACCAATAAAATTTTGATATTTACGATTATTATCCTTATTTCTTTAAGTTCAATCACATTAATTCAAAATGTTAAATGTTCAACTACGTTAATACCAACCATTGGAAGTACCCCTACTATCGATGGAGTTATTGATCAACAAAATAATGAGTGGGGGGGTGCTAACAAGAATAGCCTCTATTTATATCAAAATCTCTCATTGCCTGAAAATGGACTACCCATTGATTTATGGATAATGCAAGATCAGACATCACTTTTCATATCAATTCAGTTTGAACTAGACCCGATTGAACATGATGAGGAATTTGTAGGTTTTCTAATTTCTGAAGATGAATTAGGCGATTATAGTGATGCAAGATTGATACAATTTTCAAATATGAGTGCAGGAGAATTTCAGTATTTAGATTACTACATCAATAATTCAGTGTTTATTTTAGATGATGATTCTAATGGAGAAGGAGCAGCAGGCTTAGACGGTAATAAAATAACATATGAATATGGAACACCAATTGAAATTAATGATGAAAGTGCTCAAGATGTATGGTTTCAGACTCAATTTACATATAATTTTAGTATTATCTTTGGAAAAACGCCATCATATCCTGAAGGGATCTTGAAAAACAATATTTTAATTGAAATTCAATATCCAATATTTACACCCCCAAACCCTCCAATTGATAAACTCATAATTAATATGATTATCTTTGGGGTAATTGGCTTAGTTTTTATTTATTATGTTAATTCAATCAGAAAAATGAGAGATAAAGTCAAGCGATTAAGGAGCTAAAATGTCAAAAATTAAAAAAGAGAATCATTTAAAGAAAAATCAAGTAAACGATGATAAATTCGCATTCAAATCCGTCATCCGTTCAACAGTATTAGGTGGGATATTTTTCATTGTTTCCATACTTTTTAATGGAGAAATTTTAGAGATCTTTGATACAAGTATACTCCTTTGGAATTTCATTGACTCAATTATAAAGGTTGTTTTTATAATGTTATTCTTCATTTTTATGATAATAAGCATGGGAAATTATAAAGAATTAACAGGTAAACCTTTAAATTTCAAGGATATAATATTGCTTTCAGTTCTATCACTTATTCAAGCTTTCAGAAACCCTATTGTCTTTATCTTTACATTAGCAGGGCTGTTAATTTTATTAGCCTACTTGTATTTATTGCAAGATAATTAAACCCTTTATTTTTTTAAAATGGAGTTCTTATTAATTGGTCACAGAGGAACCAGATATCAATATGATGAGAATACCTTAGAGGCATTTAAAATCGCCATTAATAAAGGAGCAAATTATATTGAGTTTGATATTAGAACATCTAAAGACGGAAAACTGGTGGTCATTCATGATGAAACTATCAATAGAACTACTAATGGTTTTGGTAAAGTAAAAGATTTGATATATATAGAAATTAGTAAAGCTAATACCCATAGGAATAAGTCAAAAATTCCATTATTAGAAGAAGTATTAGATGCTTTTCTTGATAAAATCTACTTTATGCTTGAATTAAAAGAAAATGGTATCAGTGAACAGATTTTGAAAATTATATCTCAAAAACGTCTTATTAACTCATGTGTAATTAGCAGTAGAGATTTGGGAGAATTATTAAGAATAAAAAAGAAATATCCATATATTCAAATATGTTATAACATAACTAAGGCCAAAAGCTCAGATTTAGAGACTTTCTTAGGCTTAAGTTCATTAGAAATTAATCGTATTAAACCAGATTTAATAAGTTTGAGTTCAGAAAGAATTTCCTCAAAATTTATTAATAAATGCCATGAAAATCAAATATTAGCTTTAGCCTGGAATTTCATAGATTATGAGAATCCTAAATCGATTATGAAAAAACTAATTGATATGAATATCGATGGAATTTTATTTGATAATCATAATAATATTGAATATATAGCAAATTTGATTAATAAAAGATGAATTAGGGGATTATTATTGAGGATCCAGAAGGGAGAGAAAGGATTATCTCGTCCACCTTTAGTAATTTTATCCATTTTTTAAATAGATCATCACTTTGATTAATAAGTATTGATTTAATTTCTTTCGCTAACTTTCCTTTTGTTAATCCATCTTTCGAAGGTTTTATTTTGATAATGTGTGAAACCTGAGTTTTAATTGCACTCAAAGGGCCACAGAGAATTTTGAGGAATATAACCCGCTCATCTCCAACAGTATCCGTTTTTGATTCTTCTATTTCTAATCCAATCCCTAATTCTGTTTTTGCATTTTTTATAACATTCTTCTTACCAGAGATCATAAAAGATCCTTTAGGTAAGAATTCACCAGTGGGGGGAGTTTTAGATACTTGATTTGGATTGACATACCAGACGTCTATATAACCCCAATCCTCTTTCCATGCATTAGAATAACTCCCTACAAAAATTGCCGCTTCATTTATTGTTAGTTCAGGTATCTCTTTATTATCCGGATTTTTAATAATTACTAGAGGGGATCCAGGAATATTTGTATGGAAAACAAGATCTTCAGATTGCACATGTGTTTTAAATATTACTTCGTTTGAAGTAGCATCTCTACCACCAATTATTAAGAATCCGTTTGAAGAATGAAACCATCTGAACTTCTCGTACCAAGCTTGTTTTCTTTTCTTTACTAATCCTACTACCTCATCATCAAGAGATTCTTTCTCTTTAACAAATTTTGTCATTTTTTCCCTAGATTTATTAATCGCTTCTATTGTTCCCTTTATTTTTTGTTCCGCTTTTTTTCCTTTGGAATAAATTAAATTCGCATTTTCACCGATAGTTTTTCTTATATCTAAATTCACTTCTTGATTCAAGATATTAACTAACAATTCTCGACTTTCAGGAATGATTTTAACAAATAATTCGACACCTTCTATACCTGTCTTTTTTGCATTTAATAGCTTTTTATTTATATCATACCAATTATATCCTTTATCTTTTGCTTCCGAAATGACATGAAAAAGTTTTTCTAATTCACTAAAATGGGCATAAATGAAATCTCCATATTCGTAATATCTATCTTTTATTTTATATAATTCCTGAAGGTATTCTTCTTGGTTTTGCAGGATTCTGTTATAAGCCTCTATTTTATCAATAATTTTTTGGTTTTGATGTGGTTTAATTGCTGAAAGATCTAATTTAGAATAATAAGCATCCACAGCTTGATTAAAAGAGGTGTAAAATATTTTTTTATAATCTAGAAAAATCTCTAACTCAAATGGTAGAACTGTGAATTGGCTTTCTTTTTCATCATAGATAATATGGGCATTTATCTCTCCAAACAGAAGTTGATTTCTGAGATTTTTAAAAACATTAAAAAATTCTTTTAGTTGGATGTCGCTAAGTGATTTTACATTTTTTGTTTTTTCTATTTTCGCTCTATAACATAATTCTTCACTAATTAACCCCGAAATTCCAATATTTCTTGCTAAAATTCTTACAATTTCGTCATCCGAATTTTTTATTACATCAATAAACTCCATCTCATTAATAGTTAAAAATCCAATGCCTCGTTGGCTTGGAAATTTATATTCTCGATTTGCTAAAACATCTCTATCCCTAAACTTTTTGTATGACTTAGCTATTTTTATAATATTTTTTTCATCTATGAATAGATAATTACCTTTATTAAATAGTTCAATTATGAATTTTGAATCTCCTTCTTCATAAGAATGAATTTCAATAATGATTATTCTATCAAATTCATATTGAGAAACAGATTTAATCCTTCTATTCTTCAGCAACTTCCTCAGTGACGTAATATATTGGCTTGGATATTTAGGAATTGGATAATCATATTCTGTTATGTTTATTCTCGAATCATTTTTTATAATTAGATTAACTTTTTCACGCGTTTTCGTCGAGATTTTTAAAATTAATAAATCTTCCAATTCATAAATATTTACTATTGTTCCTTCTGAAAGAATTTGATCTAATTCCTTTGAGATTGTATGTACTTCAAAATTTGAAAAATTGGTTTGAATTTTCATTGTTATTTATTCTGTAAGAGTAATATTGTTATAATCCTATAATTTAAAATCATTTTTATAATAATCAATATTAATAGAAGTGATTATGCCAAAAAAAGATTCTCGATCAAAGAAAATTAATATTAAGAAGGAAAGGCAAAAGCTTATTAAAGAAAAAATGAAACAGATGGATAAAAAAGAATATCAGAAAGAAAAAAAAAGTACAACTGAATTAGACATACGATTGGAAAAGGAAACTAACCTATATTGGTATCGGGCATTGACTGGGGCATTATCTGGTTTAATTGGACGATTAATTGGTTTCATAGGGTGGCCATTTTTAATATGGATGCTCTGTTTTTGGTTTTTGATGCCGTTTGTAACCAATTTCGTGATATTGAAATATAAATATGATAAGGAAACATGGAATTGGAAGAAAATTCTCAAACCAGGTCTTGGAATCTTCTTCTTGCTATTTATGATGATCTCTGTAATCGTACATACTTTGTTAGCTTTCTTCTAAATCTATAGCATTATTCGTTGCTTTACTCTCTTTTCCGTTTTACCTTTTGAACTGAATGTTATTTCATCTAATTTATACATTCGATTACAGTATACACATTGGATTTTCAAGGGTTTTTCTTCCAAAACATTGAATTCCGAGTCGATTGGTTCATCTGAATTAGAAATACAAGTTGTGTTAGCGCATAAAACCAATTGTTTGATAACTTTAGGAATTTTCACTTTTTTCTTTTCAATTACTTTATAATTCTCAATCAATGATATAGAATTGTTTGGAGAAAGAATGGATATTTGTTGCATTTGTGTCTCATTTAGAAATACACCCTCTATTTTAATGATATCTTTCTTTTGGAATTGATTTGAAGAGACATTGACACCAATTGTCATGAGATTTGGTGATTCATCTAATCCAGTAAGATTTAAAATTGTTAGAGCATACCCCTCTGTGATATGATCAATTACTGTTCCTTTCTTTATTTTATCAATCCTTAGTTTATCTTCGGACATATTCCTATTTATTAAACTATCCTTATTCATAAAATTTGTGATATCATGATTGATAATTATATAAGAATGGTTGAAAGAAAGAATAATATTGGTGTTATAATCACATTATATGAGAGATTATCATCAATTTCTAAATTAAGAAAATCTAATCCCCCGATAATAAGAGCTCCAACCGAGGGAAGGATAAACAATCCAAAATAAGATATATGATACAAATCATTCAATAAAACCAAGCAGCTCATTCCTGATACAAAACCAATGATCATTCCAGCAATCAAACCTTCATAAGTTTTTTTTGTTTTTCGAATGGATCTACGTCCTACCATTCTACCGAATAAATTTGAAGCCATATCTCCAAATATTGACATCGTCATCGACGTACATATCACTAGTGGCCCAATTGGTTGAAATATACCATATATAATTATAATTGAAAAACAACCAACTCCCATTGAGATATGAGGCCCAATTCTCGATTGGATCTCTTTTTCTCGGAGTATTAAATTTACAGGTTTTAAAGGATAGTAATCCGGTCTGATAATTCGTATTAAATCTACCGAAATTAAACCTATGAGAGAAATTCCAACTAAAAAAACTACTAAATATTGCGTAAATATCATTTTGTCCCCTTCTAAATTATAGAGAGAAAAAAATAAATCAGAGATTAATGGGGGTAAGAGATCAAGGATATAAATAAATACATTCTGAACCAAAAACCCAAGTGTAAAATAAAAAAACACTATAGCTAATACAACTAAATGAGTTAATTTTCTATAAATTTCATATTTTAAAGGCAATTCTTGAGCGTAAACAGCATAATAACGTTTCCAAGAATCATCTTGATTCTTAATTCTTTTTTTTTCCCGGTGAATAAAGAAATATAATATGGGAAAATAACCTATCATGAAAGAAATGGTGAAAATATCAAATGGAAAAATGATAAAATCAGTTTTAGATATTTTTAATACTTGGATAAGAATTAAACTGATTGTAATACTAATAATTAAGACTATAGAATTACTGAGATTATTAATAAATGCGCTAGTTTCTCCTTTTCTTCTTGATAATACTGTTATATAAAATAAAATAGTAGCATAAAAATAAAAAATACAAATTATAACCAAAGACAAAACATTCAAAGAAAAGCTAACTCACTCAATTATATAAATAGAATTTATAATTTCAGCTTTAAGATTTTTACTGATTAAATAAAAAAAAGAAAAAAAAGATTAAAATTTTGATTCATCAATTATTGGCATATCTGAAGAATTCAAAGCGTCAGAAATTTCTTCAGAAGGCAATTCGAAGTCTATTAAATTCCCCTCCATATATTCCTTATAAGCTAAAAGATCAAAATATCCATGACCACTGAAATTAAAAACAATAACTTTCTTTTCATTATTTTCTTTTGCTAATATAGCTTGATCTATAGCTTCTTTTATAGCGTGACAGGTTTCAGGAGCAGGAAGAATACCCTCAGTTCTTGTGAATTGAAGACCTGCCTCTATAACTTCAGTTTGAAAGTGCATTGAAGACGTCATTAGCTTGTTATTGACTAGGTTTGAGATAATGGGAGCAATTCCATGATATCTTAATCCTCCGGCGTGTATTGGATGAGGAATGAAACCGTGTCCTACAGTATGCATTTTAAGAATAGGAGCCTTTTTTGCGGTATCTCCGTAATCCCATCTATATTCTCCTTTAGTCACACTCGGACATGCTCTAGGTTCGACTCCAATAAATTGAGTATTTGGGAGTTTTCCTTCCAATTTATCTCTCATAAATGGAAGCGCAAGTCCACTGAAATTTGAACCACCACCCATGCATCCAATAATTATATCTGGCTCTGAAATTCCAACTTTACTTAGTTGTATTTTTGTTTCTTGACCTATTATTGTTTGGTGCAAACATACAAAATTAAGTACACTACCTAAGGAGTATCTTGCATCATCTCTTTTTAAACTATGTTCTACAGCCTCTGAAATTGCAATTCCTAAGCTTCCCGGGTGTTCTGGGTTCTTGTCATAAAACAGTCTACCAGACATCGTATGTTTCGAGGGACTTGCATGTACTTCCCCATTATAAGCTTTCATTAGTATTTTTCTCCCTGGTTTCTGGATATAACTCGCTCTTACCATATAAACAATACAAGTCAATCCAAATAAATTGCAGCCATAAGAGAGTGCTGAACCCCATTGCCCTGCCCCTGTTTCAGTAACCAATTGCTTTAAACCCTCTTTTTTGGCATAAAATGCTTGAGCCAGAGCAGTATTAGGTTTATGGGATCCTGTTGTTGAAACCGATTCATTTTTGTAAAAAATTTTGATATCATCGCCTTCTATTCCCAAATCCTTTTCTAATCCGTAAGCACGATGGAGAGGTGTTGGTCGGTATGTTTGTGCATATAATTCTCTTAATTCTTTCGGAATGGGAATCGTTCTTTCTTGTGATACTTCTTGTATTACACATTCCTTGGGAAATATTGCAAACGCTAGTTCTGGAGGTGCTGGCATCCCATCCATTGGGTTTATTAATGGAGTTATGGGTAATGGTAAATATGGTAAAATATTTATCCATTCTTTTGGGACTTCATTTGGTTCTAATAAAATTCTTGCATTTATTTTACTCATTTTTACATATCCTTCATATATTAATTATAGGTTTATGTCTCCTTATATTAATGGAATTCAAAAATATAATGCATAACTGCTAAGGCAAATAATAACTAAAGTGAAAGAAAAATAAGCGATTTTATTAATATGATTTAAACCGATGAGAGAGCGTTTTCATGAACGCAACTGCCACTGCCAACAAAATAATTTCTCAGTGAGCACAATTTTAAACCATATTAAGAATTTAGATTTAAAACTCAAATTAACTTATAAATTTAATGTTTTGATAATTGTACTTAAATTTTTTTTTTTGAAATAAAAATGAAGTTAAAATAACTAGTAAATACTAACGACCTTCGAAAATTTTATTCAAATTCTTCGCTGCAATTCGCATTACTTTAACTGTCTTCATGAGTGTTTCGATAACGGTTCCAGCACAAACGATTACTAAACGTCCTGCATTACTGACAATTATATAACCATTTTCTGCTCTTACTATTATTTCACTTAAATCTTCTTGAAATAAAGTTTGAATTGTTGAACTCCCTGTCATTAATAAAGCTGAGGCCAGCCCACAGAATTGATCTCCATCAACTTTGTACTGTGGTAATGCAGAAAATGCTATCTGATACCCTTCCTTTGACACAAGTGCAATTGCCTCAATGTCTGCATTTGAAGTAATAAATGTGATTTGAGGGCTAATTTTCTCAATGTCGCTACTCGTGATTCCCAGATCCGAACCAAATTCCACTTATATCACCTTTTAGCAAAAGTTTTAAAATTTTGAAATATGCGAAAATTGCTTTATATAATTTATTATAAAAATAATCTCTTTTATGTTTTTATTTTTATACATTATATAATTTGTAAAAACAAATTTTGATTAGATACTGATAAAAAAATATATATTCTGTTATGGCTCTGCTTAAATTTTAATACTTTATCAACTATAAGATATTTAAATTTTTTAATTGGTTGAAGCTTAAAACCATTAAACTAAATTAGTAAGAAGAAGTATTTTATAATGATCACCACTCGAGAATCAATTAACTATCAATTTTCTCTAATTTTTGGTTATTCCTCTCCAGATGATATTGTTGTTGGAGATGTTATCGGACCCGGAAAATTAACTAAAGGTAAAATGAACCAATTGTCTCAAGATGTTATCACATATTTAAGGATGTATAATGCAATTTTGAGGGATTTTACTGGTTCTGAACTATTTAGTATCGAATTTGAACTTTATAATTATGATGAAAAGGAAGCATTACTGAAAATCTTCCCAAAATCAATGGTATTAATCCCAGGTAAATTTAAAGATTGCGAAAGCCTGCTCCTTGCCTTAAAACCAGAGATTGGATATTTAGACACCCATAAATCACGAGACTCGGTTAATAATGTAAGTAAATTATTTTTTGAGGTAGAAGAATTCACAGATCATCCAGATTTAAATAAAGACCAAAAAGCATTGGTACTCCGAAATTTTGCATCTAGATTTAGCAAAAAATTATTTGGTGACTTACTCGAAGATAAATGGAATAAAAAGCTTATTGGAGTAAGCTTATCTTTACCTACTGAAAAAGAAATGTTAGATACGTTCGCGTCAATTAAATCAGATGTTGAATATTATTGGAATAAAAAACCGATTGAAATTAAATTTTCAAACCCTACTTTTCAAAAAATGAGTGATCCCCTTGATGAACATCCTTCAAGAGAACATCTAAAGTATGCAATTTCTGAACCTAGTGCAAATTATGTTGTTGAAAAAACACTTCAATTAGGGTCAAATTTAATAAATTTGGCTAATGCAGGAACGATTGATGAATCAAAAGAAGGTGTAATTTCTTTCATAATTGATCGAATAAATGCCCGGATTGAACAAATTAAAGAATTTCACACCATAAAGTGGATTATTGATGAATATGAAAAAGATTTGAAAATTTTAGAGTCAAATTTCAACAAATTTTTAGAAAATTCTAATAGATTTCTACTTTCTGGAGAATCAGGTAATTTACAAGAGTTGTTAAAATTATATGGAGATTTTATTCATAAAGAACTTGGAAAAAGTGATAAAATTTATGATGAAATATACATAATCGCTAACAACTCAATATCGCATTCAATCCATAATTCCAATAAACTTCGAGCTAATGATTTAAATTCTTCTGTATATATTTTAACAGAAATTGTGAAAGCAAGCTTTGAGATCATAAGAGAGAGCCTGCCTCAATATTTAGCTCGAAGAAGATTAAAGACATTCATATTGAATTTTATTTCTCAATTAAAGGATAAATTTACTCATGAACAAGAACCCGCCAAAAATATAGGTAATAATATTCTAACTAAATTTCAAGAGTTTTTATTTAATCAAATTGAACTTAGTACAGTCCATATTACTAAGGGATCTCATTATGATGAGGAAATTTTAGTTAGAGAATTTAAAAAAATTGTAAAGCAAAGCATTCCATTATTTTTTGAAAAATCGCAATTAGACATTAAAGACATAATATCTTTTGCAGAAATCCAAACGAATGCACCAGACTCAATAAAGGAACATATTGATAATTTTAAAACGTATTCAACTGAATTAGAATACTTACTAAGCTATATTTTACGTTATAGTACCATTAATCGTTTTTTAAAAGAAGAATCTAAAAATAAAATCAAAGATCCAGTTACATTTTCTAATAAGTTCCATCGATTTCTAGAAAAACGTATTGGCGGAATTAATCTAGCGTGGAAATATTATATTTTAGAATGGATAACGGATTATGCAAAACTTTTTTTTAAAGTAGAGGAACAGCGAAATTGGACCTTAAATGAAATTGTAACAGATTTTATTAATTATTTAGAAGAAAGAGAATTACGTGAACAACAAATTGATCACTTTTTTAAATTCTTAGATCAATATATTGCTAAGGTTTCCAATGACTTAAATCATAATTTATTTCTGGAATTTTATAAACAGTTTGAGTATTGTAGAGGAATTGCTACTGAATTCCCATTATACGTTCGAAAAAGAATAGAAACCGAACTTAGCATATTAAATATGAAAGAAGAGGAGTTAATACCTATTGAGTTCCTTAGATTGAAGAAACAAGATACTTTTTATAATTACATTGAAGAAGTGAATTTGAAATACTTTTCAAAATTGATTCCTCGTCCAATATCTATAATATTAAGTCATAAATTTACGGATAATGAAAGAAAGTTGTTTAAAAGAGAATTATTTCATGTTTTTAATTTCAAATATTGGGGAAAAAAGTCATTATTCGAAATTTCAGATAATTTTAAAGAGGTTTATAGAGCATGGTTGATAGAAAAATAAGTGGGATAAAGAGAAAAACCACAGCTATAGAAGGTACTTACAGATACTTTCAAACGATTAATAGAATACTTTCACATTTTAAACGTGAACAAGACAAGATTTTAATAACGAAGCTAGTTCAAAATAATGGTACACTTAAATCATTATTATTAGCTACTGCATCTATACATCTTTATCATGATATGGGTATTCGAGTGCTTGAAACACAACAATATAATAAATTTGCATATGAAACTGCGAGCCATTTTGAAGAGCAACAAAAGAAGCTATTAATGTCAGAGTTCGAAATGTTATTAAAAAATTCTTTTAATCTTGAGATCGACCTACTTCATAAGATCATAAAATTAGAAAATTCCTTTTTGAATCTGCTGATTAATGAAAGAAGCTCAGATTTATCAGAAAATGAAAAAGTGCGGCAAAAAAAAGAACTTGATGAAGAAATCGAACAGAAATTATTAGAAATTGTTACAAATTATCCCCCTTTTTATTTTTACGATTTTATTGGAGATTTGATTGGATTAGTTGATGAGATCAAATATGAAATTTTAGAAGAAAGCTCTGCATTTAAGGATCTCTCAATTGATTTGGAAAAAAAATTAGAAAGGGATGAAAAAGAAGATAATTTCATTGAATTATCTACATTAGATAGACTAATTTTGAGAATCAAGAAGAGATTTGAATTTAAGTCATATAAAGAACTACAAAATCAAGCAATGCCAGTCAGAATGATTAAACGCAAAATAATAGAATATGAATCAGAAAAATTTCCCGTGTCTATTCATGCTTTAAGAATTTTTATTGAAGGAAATACAATAAAAGAAAATTTAGTAGATATTATTGATGAAAGCTTAACAGAAAAAATAGAATATGATAGTTTTGAAAATAAAATCCTTTCATTCTTAAAATCCAAATTATTTGAGCAACTAAAGAACAATCCTAATGATTTCATATATTTACTTCAAAGTTTAAAAGAATCTAGTTTTGATGAGATTATTTTCTTACTAAACACTAGGGGCGTTGATGACATCCTAAAAATTGTTAACATTGATGAAGACGTCATCGAAAAGGTAAAAATGAACATGGTTCGCTATAATATTCATGAACAAGATTTAATTCTCTTAAACGATCCAGAAAGGAATTTACTTTATCAAACAAATAAACTTCTTTGTGATCTAAAGTATCCATATCTTCAAAGTATTATAGGATCAATTGATAATTTATCAGACGTTAACATAATTAATTTAATATATCGAGATGAGATCCCTCTTCAAAAACTTTGGAGTCTCTTAGAAGAACGACTTGGTTTTACCATAAATGATTTAAGAGAATTCGTAAGAAAAAAGCAGATTATAGAAAAAGTGTTTTTTTATGATCTCAACCTTTCAAATTATTCACAAATTATCTTAATTCTTAATTTTGATGAATTTTTTAATAACATCGTTAAAGATATTTATTTACACATCTTATCTAAAATCCTCCGTCAATATAGTCGAATTATCGAGTTATATAACAAGGTAACCAATGATAAGGGGTTATATCTACTAGCCTTAACAAAAATCGAAGGTACTTTAGAATCTGAGGAATGGGTAAATATTAAATTCGAAGAATTGATTATCAATCGAATTATGAAACGACAAGAGGAGTTAGTAATTGTATTCAGTGCAAGAAATCAAGTATTTCTTGTTAATGGATTTATTTTATCACTCTTACTAAACAAATCATTAAAAGAATGTATATCAGAGTTAAAAACTCAACCTAGTAATATTTTTGGTGATGATACTCAATTATCATTGAAAGCCGACCTTATTTCTCCTGTTTCATACTGCTTAGCTTATGATTTAGTCAAACGATTTGAAAAATTTAATGAAAAAGGGAAATCAAAAGTTATAGAAGTCATTGAAAATGTAGAAAAAAAAAAACAAGAGAAGAGGAGAATCATTCGTGAAAAACAGGAAGAGAGTACCTTTAATTGGATCGAACGTCGCATTACCTCAGCAAATATGGGGATTAGTCGTCCTGGAATCAACCCGAATCAATTTTATTGGCAAGAGAAAGATACAAAAATATTAACTGAAAGTATTAAAATTCATAGTGAATCTGGTCCGAATCCCAAGATTAAATTTTTCGAATTTTACAAAGAATCAATTGATTTAATTAAAAAATTAGAACCAAATTTTAAAGTTCCCAGTGATGAACAAATGGAAAATGATGTGTCTCAAATCATTAAAGATGTCTTAACTGAAAGATTAAAACACGATCCTTCTCTTGATGAAATTAAAGCAATGGTAGATGGGGAAAGATTTGAGATCGCGAGAAGAATTGCTATTAAAATTGGAAAGATTTTAGATAAAGTTCTCTATTTTAAATTCAAGAAAAAACGTAAGAATAGCTAAAATAAAAAAAAATATTAAAATTGCCCTAATTTATTAAAATAGAGTATAAAAACTAAAATGAAATGATTTTGTCATGTCTTGGCTAAAAAAAGAACTCGGTTATATCAAAGATTCAATGAGTCAAATTCTAAAGGCTTTCCTAATAGTCATTCTATTATCATCAGGTTTAGCGATAGCAATATTTTTAAGATTTTTAGGAACGAATGGAACAATGATTACTTTTATAAGTATTATTGTTGAATGTGCAGCTATAATTCTATGTCATTTTTTACTTCGTGGTTATGTAAAACCAAATGATGAAAAAAAGACAAATCAGATTACAAAGAAAAAGCTATAATCTAAATAAAGCGTTCCCATTCTCTTTCTTTTAAATTATTTGAATCCAAAAAGGCTTTTATATCTGTTAATAATATCCGTGGATCATACTCCCAAGCTTCATCTTTATTAAACGATATGCATTTTAAGTTATTTATTCCTAATACATTCTTTACAAGTAGACCATACATCGCAACTTGGGGCAAGGATATCATAAATTTACCTTCAGGTTTGTAATCTATTACTTTTAACGTATTTCCTTCGATTTGGATTAGATCGATATGTCCAGTAAGGCAAGTATTATCATGTTCCTTCCAAATTGGAACTTCTATGGCAATTGAATCTGGATCCTTAATTAAAATATTTTTTAATATAGGATTATGACCCGGTTTCTTATTTCGGTCAACAAATGCCTCGTATACCTTCTGAGCTCTCATTGGTAGTTTTGATTGAGAATTCAGTTCTATTATTTTACCTGTTCTTATGAGTTTTTTTCTGAAGAATTCAAGATATGAAGATTTGATTCCTCTTAATTTGAATTGAGAAATTCTCGGAATGTTCCTTGAATTAAATAGATTATTTGGTATATTTCCTTTATAAACATCTTCGAAATGACCTTTTAATCTGTCAAATTCCTCTTTATTTGAATTAATTTGATTGATTTTCTGAAAATAATGTGCCTTATTCCAATTAAAAGAGTAAGGAATATTTTGATGCATGAATGTTCTTTTTATTAAATTATACTTCATGTTAACAGAAGAAATTTACATTTTATCATTAGAGATATAATATAATAATATAAGTTAGAATTTTTAAAAAAAATGTATTAACGATTTATTAATTTACCACGAAGAAATAAAGTGTTTTAAAAAAGTTTATAGACAATCCAAGATTCTATTTGTGTGAGGACCTGTAGCCAAGCATGGATATGGCGTCGGACTTCTAATCCGAAGATCGCAGGTTCGAATCCTGCCAGGTCCATTCTTTTTTTTATATATTTAATAAAGAAGTTTTAAAATCTCATTTTTTTAGTCTTAAATATAAATCAAAAGATAATAAATCAATCTTTGGTGAATATCCTTTAACCTTTCTTGAAGACAAGATTTTTACGATATGATATTTTTCCTCATCAAATTTCTTTTCTAAATTTTGAATAGTCTGCTCAATAGTGGAAGATTTTTCATTAAAAAGATAATAATGAATAATTCCTCCTGATTCTTTAAGAAGAAAACAAGCAACATCAAGAAAATTAACCGCCTTTTCTGGTAAATTCATTATGACGCGATCCATGCTATTTTTTAAAGTCTCTCCTAGCGTGCTATTCGTATCTACTAAATTCTTAACATCTAAATTATGAACTGTTATTTTGTCATTTACTTTATTAAGTCTAACGTTATCTTCTAAATATTTACAAGCAGCGGGATTTATATCAAAAGAATAAATATTCACCGGGTGATTTTTAGCTATTTGTATTGAAAAAGGACCTACACCTGCAAACATATCAGTAATGTTTTCATTTTCATTAAATTGACTTGTAGCTATTCTATTTCTTTCGTACACCAATCGGGGAGAAAAATAAGTCGTTTTTATATCAAGTTTAAACAAGCATTTATTTTCTTTATGAATAGTTTCAGGATTGTCTGGACCTTTTAAAATCGAGAATTCCCTTAATCGATATTCTCCTTTAATTTCACTTTTCTTTTCATAAACCGATTTCAATCCCTTATTGACATGTATAATTGCACTCGCTACTTGATTCTTATATTTAATGCTCTTTTTTTGACTCAATTCTAAAAAGCGATCAAACTCAACAATTGCAATATTACCAATAACATCATAGGATCTCGGAATTATGTTTAATACATCATTTGGTAATGTGTTTTCTAAAAAATCTTCTAGAGTGCGTCTATCTATCTTTCGTTTTGATGTACCTTTCTTATTCATGATTTCTATTGAAAATTGATTTTTAAGTGTCTTATTTAATTCATGAAATTGTTCATCAGTGAGGTCTTTTATTGGAAAAAGAATATAATTACCGTCATATTCAATTTGGTAATCCGGATGAATAATTCTAAGCTTTTTAAAATTAGTATTTAATGACTTTATTAGGTCTTCTCCCTTTTCCTTTTTAACCTTAATAAATTGGATGTTTTTTCTCGTCATATCGTAGTTTTGAATGTTAATTTTATTTCTTTATTGGAAGAAGTTAAACTTTTAACTAAATTTCTATTTAAATCGCTTGATGATTTAGAACAGTTAATTAAAACAGTTCGATCACAGATAAAATCACTTTTACGGAAAACTAGATCAGACTCGTGGGAAAGAGGTAATAATTTGCTTCCAAAACCATGAAAATTATCCTTAAAATCTTCTACTTGGATTACCACTTCGATTCTCGCGCCATCCCAGATTTTTTGTTTTAATTTTAAATCTAAATCGGAACACGCTTTTGATGAGTTGATTCCTAAAACGCAAGTTCCTTTACTAGTTAAATAATTTTCTTTTGTGATTTCGATGGTTGAATTATGAATACAAGAGACATTTACATGCCCAAAAGCAACGATTTTCTCTAGATTGGTCATTATTTTAAACCATCATTGAAATATTCTAATACGGATTCAATATCAAGAAAAGTAGAGCCTTTTTCTTTAAATTTATTAGTTAAATAATCTTTAATGATGAAAATTACATTATTTTTTGAGATATCTGTTTTTTCATTCAACTCGTTTAGATATTCATTCGGTAATAATATCGCTATCTTAACATAATGATCGTGATTTTTCTCAAAAAATAATTTTGTATTGCTTAGCGCATTATAAGCGTGGTCTTGATGCTTAAATTCCATTCTTCCTTCATGTTGACCAAGCGGAAAACTCTCCATCAGTTCATTAGGGATTACCCCATAGTACGATGATGCTAATATGATGTGAATCTTCTCTCGATTTGCGTTATTGTTAATGATTTCTATCCATTTTTGGATCTGTGGTGAATAAACCCCTTTTACATCCAGTTCTGGCAGTATTATTAAAAATTTAACTTCTTTTGGGACTCGGTAATTTGTGTCCAATTTATTACTATAACGCCGGAATAGCGGTCTATTTACACTTTCGACCGAGGAATAAAGCCTGCCATGATTTTTATATGCTTTCTCATGTAGTTCAAAGAAATTATCGTGGTTTTTTATCATTCTATAGGCGTTAACCAAATTTGGATGATTTCTTATTCTAGTTTCTACTAATTCCCATAAATTACCATCCCTTATTGCTTGTCTTATTGTCCTTAATTCTGAAAAAGAGAGATAGAGATTATGTTTTGCTAACAATTCCACTATTAACTCCGGTTCAAAAGTTTTTACTTCACTTGGCGTATATTTAGTACAAATCGGGCAATGACACGGAAATTCAATCAATTCATCTAATCTTTTAGTACCCGTAGAAAGTGTGAAATAGCGATTTTGCTTGGCAAATAAGATATAGGCTGCCGAATCCATTAAATCACATCCGCATGCAACTGCTAATGAGAAGAATTGTGGTAACCCTAAACCAAACATATGAAGGGGCTTATTAGGAATGATATTTTTTTTCACTGTTATTAACATGTTCAGAGTTAATTCAAATTGGTATTGTAGAAATGCCTTTACTAACCCTCCAATAGCATATATACCAAAATCTAACTTACTCATCTCGATACTACTTCTTTTTAGTAAATCTGGGAACTTTCCTCCGTGAATTGGGCCAATCCAATAGCAATTTTGGTTTTCTCTTCTTGATATGTTTTCTTTCGCTCTCTCTATTGTCTTTAAAACTTTTGATTCGGCTACTTCAAAAGTATCTTCCAATTGAACCGGGAGATCTAAAATCACGGGAAAGTCTGATTCGATTCTTTCTTGAAAATTTTCAATCTCCTCTGGGCTGATCTCAATTTTGTTATCATTATACATGTACTGCTGAAAAGCTCCGCTATCTGTCGCAATAATCCCATCGTAATTTAGAAAATCATGAATTCCTTTGTTTAATATTTCCTCTCTATATTCTTTATTTTTATACATGATGTATGCGTTCGTGAATAGACACTGAGCTCCTAAATCTTTTAATCCAGAAGCCGTGATTACATTATCAAAAGGATGGATTACAGGAAATAAATTAGGGGTTATCATTTGTTTATTATTTACTTCAATCTTTCCGATACGTCCAAGTGCATCTACATCCTGAATTTCAAATTTCATCTATATCCACATCACATTATCCCAGCATCAGCATCACGTGTCAAAATATTCTTCAAGGCGATTTTCTGATGAAAGTTTTTCTAACCAATCTATAGATCCTAATCTATATTTTGTAATATTTTTATCGCGCGAAATTATTTCAACGATTATATTTACCAATTTATCAATGTTAATCGTAGACGTATCTATTTCCAAAAGGGGTTTTTTCATTTCTTTTTCAACAAAGAAGTTCGCACAGTTTCCTAAAATTTCAGACTGAACATTTTCATTGATTTTTTCCCTAGAATATCCTCTCAATTTTAACCTTTCATTAAGAATATCCGGCTCACACCTAAGTACAATAACTAAATCAATGAATTCCTCGGGTATGATGTCAGTGAGGTGCCCCTCAATAATAAGATTTGAAATATCTTGATTTCTACCCATTTTGATTAAATTTATGATTTCAGGAACAATTTTATGCTCATCAATAACATACGTATCCCTTTTAGAATCAAATGAGAGAATTAAATCTTTCTTAACGGCAAACTCGCTCAATGAAATCACTTTAGCACTAATCTTTTCTGATAATTTTTTTGCGATTAAAGTTTTTCCAGTACCAGGAGTGCCTGAAATGACAATAACTTTCATTTTTCTAGATAATAATAACAGTTGATTGAAAATTAAAATTCATAATTATGGATAAATGGGATTTATTTTTTTATCATCAAGAGTGGTATAAAGAATAAATGGGAAAGGGGGGCTTCGAACCCCCGACCTCACGGTTATCAGCCGTGCGCTATACCAGGCTAAGCCACTCTCCCGAGTTCCAGTTAGATTTATTTTGTTTAAAACAGAAAATTATGCTAAATAAATATTAAATAGTTAAAAAATTTTTTGAGAATCTCAATATCAATTGTTTAGAAATATACAGATCAATATCATTAATTAAAAAAAAAAATAAAAAAGATAACTACACCTAACTTGCTTAAGGTCCTCCTTCTCCACCAGGAAAATGCTCAGCAAATCCAAAAGTTGCTTCTTGTAAAAGAGCAAGAAATGCAACTAGAGTTGTAATAATAAAAACCATTTTATGACTTAATTTCATCTTTTTTAACCTCCAAATCGGAGCCATTCACTAAATTTTCATTTGAATGCATTTAAACTCCTATAATTTTACTAAATAAAATAAAAAAAAGAAAAAAATTATGTAATTAATCGCGATCGTTTTATTTAAGGTCCTCCTTGGCCGTCTGGGAATGTTTCAGCAAAACAGGACATTGTAATCTGTAATAGAGAAAGAAGTGCGATTAATGACGTAAAAACCGTTAATCCTTTATATCCAATTCTCATTTTCATCTCTCCTCCAAGATGGAGTAAAGTAAAAATGAGTTACTATCTAAGTATTTAAACTATTTTGAATCTCTAAAAAAAGATTATTACTAATCAAGATAATCAAAAAAAAAAAAAATTAAGTAATCAATCGCGTTCCTTTTATTTAAGGTCCCCCTTGGCTGCCTGGGAATGTTTCAGCAAAACAGGACATTGTAATCTGTAATAGAGAAAGAAATGCGATTAATGACGTAAAAACCGTTAATCCTTTATATCCAATTCTCATTTTCATCTCTCCTCCAAGATGGAGTAAAGTAAAAATGAGTTACTATCAAAGTATTTAAACCCTAAAGTTTAAAGAATTTATATTATAATAAAAAAATTATATATAATGTCTCAACTGCCTGATCTTAAGATCATAGACGTGATTTCTAGGGATTTTAAAAATGCAAATGTTATATTTCTAGATCTACTTCATAAATTTCAAGAATATTTAGGGATTAAACCAAAAATAAAAGAATTTCAATTTTTTCTTGTTGATAATTTAGCAGATAAAAATGTTGATTTTTACAAATTTGGAACTATTCAAGAAAAGAAAGATGGTTTGCTCAAAATTAAAATTAATAAGAAATATCTGAGATTCCTCCCATTTATTTTTTTGAGAGAAATTTTAAAATGCTTTTTGGAAGAGGAATTGAGAAATAATATATCATTAAATTTAGCTATTAACCAAATTATGATGACTATTCTTTCAAAAAATCCTTACCTAAATGAATGGAAGTCCATTATACATAAAAATATTCAGCAGATTAGCTTAGAAGCGGCGGGATTTAATTTTATAAGTAATTTTGACAGATTAGATAGATTCTTTAATGAACAAATGTTAAAATTTAACCCAAATCCTATTCAATTTTTCTTTCAATATCTAATTGATCACCCGGATTTAGTTAGAAGCAAATATAACTCTTTCAACTTCATATTTTTTAAAAAATATAAAGAAAAATTACTAAATTTAATGACAAGTAATCCATTAGTTGAATCTTTATACTCTATAATTACTATCTTCTTGGAAATTAAGAATTATAAAAATTTATTGCAATATAAAAAGTATTTTCAATCTTTTAAAGAGCAAGGATTATTAAAAACTGAGTTAAGTCTTAGGAAATTTACAGAAAATATGGAATTAATAAAAAAAACTTTTATATCACCCTCATTTCTAATTAATTGGAGGGCAATCAATATTGAAGTAATAGTTTTTGTAATGAAATTTAATCCAATATTAGATTATACTAAAATTAATAAAGTTATTAAAAGTTTTCCGTTTATAAATTCTCCAAAAGTTTCGCTGGAGGATTTTTCCAACACGATATTTGGATATTTAATTCTTCCTCTGAAATATTTTGATGATATCATTAAACTAATGGAATATTTAAAAAAAAATAATTATTTAATTGAATATTCTTTTTTTTCCAGAATATATCAAAAACAAAGGGTAAATTTGAATTATTTTAAAGAGGGATTTACTAATCAAATCATCCCAAATCCAAATTATCAGGAATATGAACAAAAATATGAAACTAAGGTTGAGTTTGAGTACACAGAACAATCCGTAAATGAAAACTTATCAATTCTGGATTTTTTAATTCTGGATCGGATTAGATGGTTTTCATTCAGTGGTTTAGGATTTGAAAGAAGAGATGAAAGTATTAAGATATTGAAATCTGATTTATTTGATGAGATTATATCTCAACGCTCTTTGATAAGTAATCTAAAAGTAAATCTAAAAGAACTATATAAAGAGAGCGAAATAAGAACCGAAGTAATTACTTTAATCAACAAATATAAAGAAGGTGGATTTTTCTTTTTAAAAACAGTTCTTGAAATATATTTAGATGTAATAAAAGACTTAGAAAATATCATCAAAAATAAGGAAATCCAAAATTGTGATGAAATAAATGATTTTTTATCAAATTATTTTCCTTCAACGACAATTGAACATAACCTGATTTTTAAAACTAATAAACAACAAATTGAATTCATCATCAAAAATTTATTCACATCCTATTTTAATTCTAAACCCGTTTTTTTAAGAAAGGTAAAAGTTTTCAAATACTGCAGTAATTTACTAGATATCTGCTCCTCTTTGAAGTTATTTGATTTAAACATATTAATTGACATTCTTATTAATGAAAAACTGGCATTTAATATATTTCAAGCTAAAGATAAGATATTACGTGAAAAATATGAAGAATATCAGATTCAAGATATCACGTCTGATATTTTTGATAACTCTATCGAGAATTATATTGTTAATAAACCTCCAATTATTGCACCCATTTTGATTAATACCATTATTACAACTAAATTTGAAAGAGACTATTTCCAACTATTAATTTCAAATTACAATGAAATTGAGAAAGATATTTCAAAAATAGCAAATATTTTTCCAAGAATACTTATAAATAAGTTAAGAGATTTAAAAACTAAAAAAAATCTTTATCACATAGAGATTTCTGTACCTGCGTTAATAAAGAAAGAAAAAAATCTGTTCATTTCAATTATTTTTAATATATTTGAAAAAAATCTGATTTATGGGAAAAACCATCTTTGGAGCGGTTTCATTACAGGCTTTTCAACACGAAATTTCTATGATTATGAAAATCAAGATTTTTTTTACACTAAGGATCTCTATGAACAATATGGTAAGTATATCGAAAGTTCTTTTCAAGATTTAAATCAGGATTTTAAAATGGTAAAATTTGAGAATCAAAAGATTTTATGGTCAGATGATGGTGATATAATTAAATTAGTGAAATTAGCGAATAATCGTAAGGCTAGAGAAAATGAAATCTATGATCATGATCTTCTGGATAGACTTAGAACTTTTTATCTAAATATGGAAGAAATTATATTAAGAAGTGAAGAATTTGTTAAAAGTAAAAAGGATTTGTTTTTCCAGAATCATGTAAAGGCCATTAAATTCATTCCCGCATTCCAGCGCTTTAACTTAAGTAAATTTACAACTTACTTCTATTCCAGTGATTTAAACCAAATTAATTTTAAGTCCTTATTAGGTACTAACTTCTTAAAAATAGAATATCCCGCAAGTATCGATGATTCTATTCCATTCTTAATAGACTATGTTCTTTCCTCCAATCAATCTGATAACCCGATATTAGATAATATTTTAGCTCCAGAAAATAAAATTCGGGAGTATTGTGGATTTGTTATCAAAAAAACTCACGCATTATTTCATTTTGAAATGAATTTTACTCCTGAGGGGTGGGATTACGATAGCATAATGTTTAAAGAGCACCTTCAAAACGTGCTTTTCAATAAAGAGTACAAGTTTAATATCCCAAACCTAAAAACTTTCCAGTTTTCTGATAATGGTGAGGAACCTAAATATGGATTAAGTTCTCCAGAATTCCAAGATCTTTGCGAGATTTACGATTATCGCTCTATCGATATCAAATCTTATATCGGAACTAAGAAGGTTAAAACAGTAGAACGGATCCAAACCTTATTGAAGAAAGAATTAATTTTCCCTTACATAACTTTAAAGAATTTGGGGTTCCAAGAAAGCATTTATCTCATCATCCCAGATTTAAATCAAGATTCCGTGAACACAATAATAAAAATATTTGGTTGGTTTAACTATGGTTTTATCTATGAAATTGAAGGGAAGTATTTCATTTACGGATTTGATGAACCGGTAGAATTCACTCACGGATTAATGATGAAAATCTATTTTCCAAAGTGCGAGTTAAGTGAATTTAAGCAATTATTTGACATGATCTTCGAATACTTACAAGTTGATCATTATCTTATCTTAAAGGATTTTGTAAATGGAGATACACTCGTGAAAAACATCCATGAGGATCCCAATTTTTTCAAAAAACATCACCCCTTACGAAATGTTAAATATGATGGTAAAGATGTTTAAATTGGGTTTTAGACAAAATTATAATAGCGAGAATTAAAATCTCGTTGGACTCCAGCATTGTACTGAATTCTCGAAAGGATCAGTTCAAATGTTAGTAGAGACTTCTTCGTTTCTTTTAATCTCTATCAAACTTCTATAAGTTCCTGAAAACATCGCTTCTCCGGGAGAATTTTTTTTGGGGGTGTATCACGGTTTCATTTTTCATATTTAAAGGATCATTTTTGCTAAAAAAATCAAAACATGATCTTTGTTTCTGGGTGCTCTCCTCTCCAATTAAAAATCCATCAAAAACTTTTTAAGCGACACTCTGTCACTTATGTTCTTATGGCACTAGAGGTTTTATTATTGAAAGACAAAAAATTTCGATGTCCGAGATGTGGGAGAAGGGAGGAAATTCTAGATCGTGATGAGTTGATAGGATGCTTGAGTTGTGGCCTAGAATTTGATAAGAGTGATTTAGAGTGTTTTGATGAAGCGGATATTTTAGCGAGATCGGAAAAACAGGGAATATTAAAGGTATTACTTGATGGTTTGTTAAAGGATTGAAGCCCTCGAGAGAGTAATAATCTTTATTTTTTCCCTAATTTTATAATTTTCAGAAAAATCACAGATTTCTCGGAAATCTCAGTTATTAGGCTAATCTATTAAACTAGTCAATTTGTTTTGTCTAGTCATAAAGTTTAAAATTTGATAATTTAATTGATTGATATAAGAGCTAATAATAATCATTACGTTTACATTTAATGAAGTTAATAAAGGTGTTCATAAATCCCAGAATCAGAAGAATCTAAAACGGTTTATAAATTTAATGAATGGAATGTTAAACAACTGAGAGAATTTGCGAGTAAGAATCACATAAAGATACCCACGAAATCGAAGAAAGCTGATATCATAAAGATCTTAGAGCCAATAGCGAGTCATCCCGAGTTTGTTGATAGGACTCAAGATGCGATTCCTGATGAAGAATTGGAGGAAGAATTGGTTGCTGGTGAGGAATTTGACCCTGCTTTACTACATAAGGATAAATTAGAATTAAAATTTTGGCAAAAACCTCCCTATTCAAGCCTTCTGGATCCTGAGTTGGCGAAAGATTCAAACGTAGCGTTCTATGATTTATCATCATTAGTAGATAAGTTTTTTAGTAACATGTTATCAGAAGATCTGATTAATTACAAGATATCTGGGATAGCGTTAAAGACATCAGCACTTTTACATCATTTTAAAATATCAAGCATTATTAGAGATGAAGAGAATATACAAAAGAAAGAAGAGCTCGAAATATTCCGTCAAAGACATGGAAGATCTATACCTAAGACATTACCTCAGCCCATTCAACCTAAAATGTTAATTTCTACAAAAGAGGAATTGTTTGATGCGATGAGATCTGCCA
>JAGXNU010000019.1:15049-17848 GCA_019894815.1 Promethearchaeota archaeon | reverse complement strand
TTGTTCCCCAGGCTCCCATTTTTTCAGCATCGGAGATCATTAAGATAAACCTGTCTCCCTTCTCATCTGTTACACTCTTTAAATAATCAAAAGTCATGAAAGTTGGTTTCCAAGGTGCTAGATATCTAATTTTTTCATTAATCGGAAATATTCTTACTGTTTTGCCTTGATCCTCAGTGATATGTGTATAGAATGTTTCTTCTTCAGTAATACCTGTCGAACGGAAATGGTTATCATCAACAATAACGTATTTTAATCCAAGATCACTTAGGAAGGAGGGATAGTTCGGTTCCCAAACTCTTTCAGATAACCAAGCACCCTTAACATCAAGCCCAAACTCCTTTTCTATAAGGGATGTAAGTTTTTCTATTTGAGCATTTTTGTCTCTGTTAGGGATGATTGAAAAAATAGGTTCATAGTACCCCCCTCCAATTATTTCTATTTGACCCCTATTCGCCATTGTTTTTATTTTTTTGATGAATTCAGGTTTATGATCCAGAAACCACTCTAATAAATTTCCAGATATGTGTAGAGTAGTTTTTACATTTGGATGTTTGAAGATTTCATCAATCAATGGTTCATACGACTTCTTAAAATTATCCTCAATAATTTTATAGTGATTGTCTACGGGCTGATGGAAATGAAAGACCATACCGAAAAAAATACTTGAACGATCTGAGTTATCCATATTCATATCAAAAATTCTAATTTTTATTCTAATTATTATATTCTAAAATAATGAGTCATTAAAATTTTATTTTAAAAACATTAGAGTTTAAAAAATAATCTTTTATCTATTTTTAAAACAATATTAAAATACTACCCCTTAAATAAAACAAGATATAAAACATATTGTGACTTAAATATATATTATTTGATTTAAAATATGTGATAGCATGAGCTTAGCGGCTTTAGTTAAGGTCAAGAGTTCCTTCAAATTAAAAATCCTAGTTGTTGGATCTGCGAATTCTGGAAAAACATCGTTTTGTTCAAAGTATTCCGATAGTTTTTCTCAAAGGTTTCGTGAAACTATTGGAGTAGATATATTTGTAAAAGAGGAATTACTCCCGGATGGTAAATTCGCTACGTTGTCTTGTTGGAATTGTGCTTCACAAAAAAGGTTTAATTCGTCCCAATCTCTCTTCTTTAGGGGAGCACTTGGAGCATTTGTTTTATTTTCAGTTAATAATTTAGAGAGTTATGAGGTAGCCAAAAGATACATAGAAGATATAAGAAAACGTGTCAATAGTATACCTATATTATTGATTGGTAATAAGATTGATTTAGAAAGTGAAAGGCGAGTAAATTATTATGAAGTTAAGGAATACGCTAACAAATTAAAGTTAGCAGGATACATTGAAACCTCCACCAAAGATGATATTAATATTTCAAAAGCTTATGCCGTGTTAAGTGAAATCATATATATATATCTACGTTCAGGAATAAAAGAATTTGATGTAGATATCCTAGATCCAAATATTCGAAATAAAATTGATGATTTGTAAACCGATCATTTACTTTAATTTCCTAGAGTTCTTATTAACGCGTGAGTATTAATCTGATTTCAATCTATTGAATATTAGGTTTGAATCTGATTGAGATGTTCAATATTCTTCATTATAGTGTTAGCAAGTGGACTATTTCCCAATCCAATCTGGTTTAGAAGATTATAAGCTTCATTATATTTCTTTAATGCTGAACTATAATTCTTAGCATAAAAATCAATTGTGCCTAAATTATTTATAAATGTAGCAATTCCCACCGAATCTCCTATTTCTTGGCAGATTTGCAGTCCCTGTGAGTAGAGGCTAGTTGCACCTTTAAAATCTTTCTGGTCTTGCAATACCATCCCTAATTTTTGAAGAGCGTTAGCTTGGATGCCTAGATCATTCGATTTCCTTCCGATTTCAAGTGCTTCTTCTAATACGCGTAAACTCTTTTTATATTTTCCCCTTTGATAATACACATCTCCCATGTTTATATAGATGCTTGCTTTTCCGAATTCATACTTTGATTTTTCGTATGTCTTAAGTGCTTTCTCCCAGATCTTTAAAGCTTCTTCTAATTGACCTTGATAATAGTACACGATTCCTAAATTAGCAGAGCTATTTGCTTCTATAAGAGTATCATCAATCTTTTTAGATAAATCTTGAGCTTGAGTTAGATATTTCAATGCTTCGGGAAAATTAGATATTTTGGTATAAAGCATTCCCAGATTATTTAAAGTTGAAGCTTCTCCAGAGAAGAAATTAATCTTTTTAGATAATGCTAAAGCATCGTGTAAATGTGAGAGTGACTTATCAAAATCGCCTATCTTCATCATGAGATCCCCTAACACATTCAAGCTACCTATTTTAGCATCATAATCATGAAGTTTGTCATTTATCATGAGAGATTCTTCAAAATGCTTGATAGCATCCTCTAGATTCCCCAAACTAACTTTGATCATTCCAATTATCATCAGAATATCACCTTTATCAGATAATTTTCCTAAATTTTCCGAAATTTTTAGAGCTTCTAATGAATATTTTAACGCATCTGAATTTCTATTTAGATTTTTAAGAATAGAACTCATGTTCCTAAGAACTATTCCTTGCTCATATAAACTCCCGAGAGATTGGAAGATCGGGAGTGCTTGTTTGAAGTAATTTAGCGCTTCAGTGTAATTTGCTTGACTATTATATACATTAGCTATGTTATTCAAAGAAGCTGCTAACCATACTTCACTATTCAGCTTTTTTGCCATCTGGAGTGTTTTATGATATATATTTAATGCTTCTTCATGTTCTCCTATCAGAA
>JAGXNU010000019.1:0-14956 GCA_019894815.1 Promethearchaeota archaeon | reverse complement strand
AGAATCTCGTACTTTTCCTTCTAAAATTCTTGCCCTGACTTCCAGAATCGGATTATTATTTTTCTGAGCAAATTCTAAAAGTTGCTTAGTACATCTTAAGGAATCTTCATAGTGATTATAATCATAAAAAAGTTGTTGAGGGATGATGAATTTTATACTTTCATCTTCCACCTTAACGTTTTCTTTTAGCCAATCTTGAGGAGATAGATCAAAATTAGTCTCCGAAATTGGAAAATCATTTGAGAGAATTTTTTTAGCAAATTGAGACGTATTCATCTCAACTTTATACACGTGAGGAATATTTGATGTTTTTTTAATGTCAACTAAAATCTGATCCACTTTATTATCATTTTCATTGTCTGTACTCGCTATTTCGTAAATTCTTACATCGTCTAAGGAGGTATGGTCTATCCAAATTACTGCTTTCAGCTCGTGTAATACTTTAAGTGTAGGGATTACATCAAAGTCATCGCTCCCTGAATACCCCATTACTATCAATGTGCGTTCCTTAGATATATTATTAAATAAATCACGTTTAAATGGTTCAACTTGAAACACATTTAATCCTTGCTTATTTGATCCAAAAGCTTGAATTGTCGCAATCAAGCTTTCTTTTGTTGATTCATTTGTAAGCAGATTTACTGGAGATCCATGAATTTTATATAGTACTTTATATCCATCATCGTATAATTGCTTCGGGTTTTTTAAAGATTCATAATCCTTCTTCGTTATTGCGATTTTCATTTTTTCATAAGGAATTCCTAATTTTATCATCGCATGTTCGATCAGTAGATCAAAATTAGTTGTCATGACGAAATTACCAGTTTCAATCATTTTAGCGAAAAAGAAATGTAGAAGATTTGGTTTATCACATTGAATATAGTAATCAATGGTTTTTAATGTTGGATCGATATTATCTCTGACAATTTCAACTAGAGACTCAAATCGAAGTTCTTCTAGATTCGCGAGTTTTTTGCTATCCTCTTTATGGGTTACATGGTTAATTATCGCATTCATCATAGGCCGTCCAGCAGGAAGACAAGATGGTGAATTAACTGAACAACCAGCACCCACTAAAAATGTTAACGGCTCTTTATTTAATACATCAGAAAGATCTAAATTCACTTTTTTCATTACTAAATATCAATATTTAATTGTAAAAAAAGGCTCATAATTATTTTCTTTGATCATAATAGTCTTTAAAAAAAAATTTCAAAAAAATAATAATTAAAATAAATTTTAAAGATAACGACAATTCAATAAGTAAGATATCAGAATATCTGATATGTATTCAATGTTATTCTATTTTCGAGGTTAGAGAGCATGTCAAACATGATAGATAAGAGCCTTTTACAGCAAGTTTTTAATTCGAATGAATTTAAAGCATGGTTAATTTCAAAGAGATGGTTTGGTGATAAGTCTTCCTTATCCACGTTAGATTTTACTGTTACTATAAACTACTTTCAAATTTTATCAGATAATATATTTTTGATAATTATTAGGATTACGACAACAGGATACTCTAAGGAATATTTTTTACCCTTAATCCGATATGAGAGAATTCAAGAAATAGTAGAACCCAATGAAAATAATCGTGACTTGATAGTTACACTAACAGAGAAAACTTTTAGTAAAATTATTGCTCTAAATACTTCAGATAAAATTATTGATTCTGTTTTATCCTTTAATTTATTAGAAGCCGAATATTGTGCTATATTTTGGAAAAAACTTCTTTTTGATAAAAAAATCTCAGAATTATTTCCTTCCATGAATTTGGAGCTTAAACTATATGATGATCAATTTGAAAATGAAGAACATCTTAAAAAAGCTCGAAGTCTAATAGAAGCAGGATTGTATCCCGATAAATATGATCTCTCTCTTGAATTGTTAGGAGGGGGAAATACAACAAACATGTTATTCTTACTTCGTATTTACAACAAAAAGACACCTGATCAGAAACCAGATACGTACGTTTTAAAATCTTACAAGGAATATGCGGAAAGAATTGAACCTCGAACACTATACGTACTAGTAAAGAATAATTTCCCAAACGCTCCTAAGATTTATGGGATGGTTGATATTAATGGAAAAGAAACCATAGGGATCCTTGAAAATGTACCGAACATTGGGAATTTGGGAGATATTTATTGGAATGAATTAAATCAGATGGTTAAATCGTTATTCATTAACATTAAAGAAGATTATTCTCATTTAACTAATAAAGAAACAATTAATGACGTGATTAAGGATTATTGTGGAGAATCATTAAAGGTATCGGAAGAAATCGGAATACAAATTAAAAACTTACATAAAGCACTAATATTAAAGGGAGACAGCCAATATTTCAAAGAATCCGTTAATAGCGAAGAATATTTATTGGATTATACGAATAAGTTGAATAAAGTGGTTTCAGAAATCCAACAAAATATAAAATCCCCAAAAATCAATTCAATATTAATCGATATCACTGATATTATTGAAAAATTTAGATCTGAGTTTGATGTAGAGGAAATTACTATTCAACCAGTCCATCAAGATTTGCACATGCAGCAAATATTATATAATAAGGTAAATAATTCTTATAAATACTATTTCATTGATTTTGAAGGAGATCCGCAATTACCAATTGAGGAGAAAAAATCCCGATTTCCAATAGAGAAAGATCTTGGTTCATTTTTGAGATCGCTTAGTTACATAAAATTTAACACTTTACTCAATTTTATTGGAGAAAAAATCAAAGATAAACACAAATTTGAGGTTCCAGAGGAAATTCTTTTTAGTATTTATCTCAGGAAATCAGCAATAATAACACAAAAACAAAAAACACTTGAAGTATTGCTAACTTTACTGAATGCATGGGAGAATAAATTAATGGGTAAAATTTTCGATAAAAGCTTGAAACTGCATTTTACACTCATCAATTATTATACCATGGAAAGGGCACTTAGCGAACTTGGATATGAACTTTTATTCAGACCAAATAAAATTATCATTCCTATACTAGGTCTAAAAGAAATAATTGATAAAAATTGATTATATCAGCTTTGATTTAAAGTAGTAAATTCATAAGTAAAGTGAGATTCAGATCTTTGAACAATCTTGAAGTCGTTTTTGTATTTTTGCTTTAAACTTTTGTTTCCTTTTAGACTTTCTTCTATATAATTATGATCCATTTCCTTACCAGTAAACAATCTAAAAAGGAACGCTTCCACAAATTTATTTGGACCAAATTTTTTAGTTACTAATAGATAATTTTCCTCATCAATGAATTTTGGAAAGAATCCTAAATTATCACATATATCAATTTTATAATTTAGATCATCTACTTTACCAGATATTCTTGCAATATCAATAACAAATCTGGCTAATTTATCCCCTAGCAGAATTTGATCTAATTCATCTGAACCCACTATTAATTTACGCAAGAAACTTCTTTTAATAATTATAAAATCTCGATCATTTAATGATTTTAGTGAGTTCTTCTGTTTTATTATATATTTAGATAATTCAAGAAAGTTCCGAATAAGATCTGCTTTAGACACACCTAATCGACTTTTCATTTTGCCTAGATGCTCATTCAACTCATTATTTATTCTAATAGTTAATACACTTGAATTTGAATTTGTTCCTCTACTCATTTTTGCTCAATCTCAATGTTTTGTTAAGTAATAGTTGTAATTATTTGTAATTTAAGTAACAAGAAATCATTTTTGTAATTAAATCATTGCTTTTTTCTAAAAAATAATGGGAAAATTATTGGAATTTTCTATCACATGATTTTAGATTTTATTTATATGTTTTCTTGAAAAATAATTACCAGTTTACTCCTGATGGTTCAATTTTTTAAGATAAAATATAATTCATTAATATTTTCATAATTTTTTTTGTTTTAATTTATATCTCAAATAAATTTAAATTTCGGTTTAAACCCTTATAGATTAAATAAACAACCTTTTGACTAAATTAAATAGTTGATTAAATAGATTCTATTAAAATTTGATTCAAGTTCGTCATAAATCTTTCATTTAATTTTTAAAAAATGAACATTACATCTAACTCAATTAAGAATGAAACCATATCAAATAGTTGCATATTTTCTTTTTTTTATATATCATTGGTAATTAATTGTTACAATTGCACCATAGAATTACAGATGAATATGGCATTAGACTTATTAAGATGTAATTACTTAAGTATCCCGTTAAAGGCACTAATATTTTCAATATTAATGGTTGAGTAAGCTAAATGGAATTAACCGAAACAAATTTTTCAGAAGGATCAGAAATTCAAGGGCAGTTGGAATTAAAATTAACAAGTGATAGAGATAAATCAATTATAGTTGATTCAGATGATGAAATTGAATTAATCGTTAAAGCACTTTCATCTAAAACACGGCGTAAAATCCTGCAACAGATTCAAACAAGTGAGGTTGATCTAGATGTTTCAAATTTAGCCTCAAAATTAGAAATGACAGAAGCAAACATCTCAGCGCAAATAAAAAAACTTAAAGAGGCAGGGTTAATTGAGTGTTTTTATTGTTCTGGACAACACGGTGTACGGAAAGTAAGTAAACTCAAATTTAATCAATTGTTGATTAGATTCTAAAGTTTGCAGAGAATAAAGAATAATTTAAATTCCTCAAAAGACAGTTAGTTATAGATTTGTGTAAACTAGTTACTTAATTTTATTTTTAAAGAAATTTTCACTCTTATTCTTGGAAATGTAAAACTAAAGTATTTTTTATTTTTTCAAAATGTCCTAAATTTACATTTCGAATATTATTTAGAGTGTCAGATAATCCAGCATCCTCAATTTCTTTAGTTAATTTGAAGTAAGGACTTTTTTTAATGGTTTTGATTAAAGTTTTATTGGTTTCTATACCGCTCAAGAGATTTTCAGTACATTTTATTTCTTCAATATCCAAGATTCTTTGGATTATTGCTAATAACATTGTATCAAAAGTAACTCTTAGCACTATTTCCTTATCAAACTCTTTCTTCTTAGGAAATAAATAATCTTTAAGTAATGAGATCGATTCCTTAAATAATTCAATTGAGTCCATTCCAAGATTTTTTATTTTCTCATTATATTCAGGTTTATTTGCTGCTGATAAACAGATAGCAGATATTGTTTGATATTCGGCAACAAAATGGATGAACCTTGCTTTTGCGTTAAGCATGGTATCTTTATCTTCTTCTTCATTTAAAAGATCACTTAAATTATCAAATGATTTCTTAAAATAAGAGGAAACTTCATCAAATTTTTTCGATGCCGCTTCGAAATCTTTGTTTGCGATTAATAATTGACCCTGTTTTTCTTCTTCTTGATAAAGTTCAAAAAACTTGTTATGTCTCATTACTGCTTTGAAAATTAATTGCTTTCCTAAATCCCGGGTTTGTGATGCCCGCTCGTAAGATTGTCCAGCTTTAAGTAAAAGGATTGATGCTAAATTTAGAAATTCCTCAGGATCTGATTTATGTAAATACTCAGAAGCTTGACTCCAACTCTCGCCGGCAGTCTCCCAATCATTCATTTTAAAAGAGATATTTCCTAAATTAATTAATAATTTGGCTGAAATTTCGTATAACTTTAATTCCTCTGTTTTTCTAATGATTGATTTCAATCGATACGTTGCTTGGATGTTGTTTTTAAACTGTAGGATTATGTATGTTATTCGGATGAACAGTTCATCCAATTTAATATAGCCTCCAAGATCTAAATATATTTGTGCGGCTTGTTCATAGAAATTAATTGCTTCTTCTCCTTTTCCTCGATCAGCAAGTTCTTCTGCTTGATCAATAAGTTTTATTGCCTGAATTTCTTGTTCTTCTTTATCTTCTTGATTAAACAATATTCATAACCTCCAAGATCGATAGCTGCACTGTTCTATTTTCATTTTATTGAGTATCACGACGTAAATCTCAAATAATTGCTATATTTATTATATTTTAATAGCTTTATTTATACTTTAGTTAATGAATTGAGCATGAATTTTATCATCATTTAACTATAAAATAATCGAATGTTACGTTCAGTAAGAGTTTTTTTAAACTCAAATGATTGATAAGCTGAGGCAAAACATTCAGTTGCATCTTCTATCGGCCCATAAAAAATAAAATTCGAAAACCAAGTAGTCATGAACATGATGCTTGCTCTTCTATATCTAGTGTGGAATTTTTTGTTTAATCGAGGAGAAGAGTACTTGAATAGAAATAGGTTTGATGCCGTACCAACCGGCAATTTAAGTGATGTTGATATTAATTGTTGGGTTTCTATTATATGTGCCAAGCTTTCAAGATTTATTACACCTCCATCAATCCAAATCCTCTCAACACCTAATTTCTTCAAGCCATCTATTATATTTATATTGTCAGGTTGATTTTTTTCCGTGATATAAGCATATCGTTGAGTTGAAGTCATATTTGGAGAAGCTAAGACTAAAACAACTGCTGTTTGAATCTTGTGTTTTTTAAGAAGATCCATTTCAGTATTGTTTTTTAGATTCGAAATTGCGTTATATATGAATTCTGTAGATTTTATACCCCGTTCAAGAAGATATTCAAGTCCTGCGGATCTTGCTTCAAACGTCCCCCCAAGAACAAATGGAGGTTCAAAATGATCAAGATAAAATTCTAGATATTTTAACATTGCTTCAGGGGTTACAGCAGAAATTTCTAATAAATCGGGGATTTTATATTGCTTTGCTAAAGATTTTTGCTTTAAAATCCGCTTTTTCGCTTTTTCAACATTAAATTTAGTAGGATCATCACGTTCTACTATAGTTTGTCCTTGATAGAACATGGTTCCAATTAATACAGGAGGGAGATTAAAATTCCCATATCCCGTTTTAACATTTCCATATTCATAAAAATCTGACATGATTATGACTTATTATAAACTCAAATATGAATGTTCAAACTTTAACAAAAATAATAAATCGAGAGTATTAATACTTTATAATTTTAGAAAGGAACCACAATTTTTGCATTGCCCATTTTTTAATTCCTTAAAGCAATGGTCATGATAAAGTGTGTCACAATTACCACATTTGACTATTTTTTCCCCATCATCAAAGATTAGATTACATACGGGACATGAGCTAAACATTGCATCTGAATCGAACTTTACTATTTCAGCATCGAATTGTTGTGGGCCTATAGGTTGCTCTCTAGAATGAATACTAGGTTTTGTTAAGGTTTTAAATTTTTGTATTTGTGAAATCTCCGTGGGGATTTTCAACAAATAGAAACAATGAGGGCATCTCACAGCTCCAGCACGTCTCATTTTGGCATCTTTTTGTGAATCAGCCCAACCGGCTAAGCAGTGAATATGATACGGGGTTTGACAGCTAGGACAATATCTACCACTTACGTAGAATGAACTTTTAGTGTATGGATTCGTGTCTGAAAAACAAATTGAACATTTCTTATAATCTGCTAATCCTCTTATTTGTAGTAATCGTTGTTCTTGATCTTTTGTTAAATCTTGAACTCTTAATAAATCAGCAGCGATTTTTCTTAGAAAGGCAGAATTTTCTATTAGAGATCCTATGCCTCCGCCATAAGTTTTAACATTTGATATTGCAAGATCATGGGCTGACCGAAGTAATGTTTCAGCATCATTATTGTAGTAATATTTCCCTCCAGTAATATCGCTGATTTTCTTTAAGATATTGTTAGATGACAATTCTCCCAACCGCATGGAATCAATTTTGATTTTTAACCCTTGAGCCAATCTTGCCATCTTCATCGGATCTATCGCCATTTTCGAGTATATCCCATCTGTTACAAGGAGGATGCGTGGAGTTTTTGCTGCGATTTTCCTTAATTCAGCAATGATCATTTTTATTGATAAACCAAGAGCTTCCCCCATTGCTGACTTTCCAGAAAACTCTAAGTGGTCTAGGACTTCATAGAGTTCTTCTTTAAAGTTAGTAAAATCGATTAATTTTTTAGATTTTGATGAAAATTTCACGATCGCAAAAAAACTATTCGGATCAACTGAAAGTCTTTCACTAATTAATTTTTTTATAGCATCCACACTGACTTTTAATCGATTTGGTCTATAGTCTGTTCTAACCATAGATCGGGATGTGTCTATACAAATTATAATATTTTCGGGAACGCGTTCAGTCAACTGTTCACTAACCTTAACCTTAAGTAATCGAGGGTGTATGAATAATTCTAATTAAATAATTATGTTTTTCTAATAAATAATTATGGTTACAAAACATAATTTTCCTAAATTTTATAAAAACTTAATTTTATAAATCAGAACTTTCATGTTAAATAAAACCATACTATTTGTATAGACTTAATTTTAAATCTTGTGCGATTTTACATGTCAAATAACGAGATGAAGAATGTTAATGTTAAAGTAAAAGATTTCTTCAAGAGCTCAATCCTGATTAATGAGCTTGAAGAAGCATTGGCGTTTAAACCCGATACTCTAATTGGAATAGATCAAATATCTTCTAACAAATTAGAGGAGCACGAGGTCAAATCCATCGAAGATCTGGCGAAAGTATCTGAAGATGATCTTCCAGATATCAAGGGAATTCCCTCACAAATCCTTTCAAAATGGGTTAAAATTGCTAAAGTTGTAGTTAAAGCCATTAAAGAACAGATGAAATCTCATAAAAAAATCCTAATGATTGGCTTAGATAATGGAGGAAAAAGTTCTATCTTGGCAGTTTTACAGGATAAATTCTCGATCATAAAATCCTTGTTACCCACAAGAGGTGTTAAACGAGAAAAATTAGATTTTTTCGGTTATCCGATCATATCATGGGATCTAGGAGGACAAGTTCAATATAGAGAAAAATTATACTTTAATAGACCAGAATTATTCTTTACTGATGCTGATTTAGTATTATATGTCATAGATACAAAAGATTCGGATCGGTTTGCTGAAGCTGCCAATTATTATAGGCAAGTATTAAAATCTCTCAAGGATTTAAACGAAAAACCACCCGTGTTTGTTGTTCTTAGCAAGAGTGATCAAGATTTTCGAAGATCCATGGAATGGGAGAACAATATTAAAGCCATCAAGAATAAATTCAATCAGATTTCGAATGAATTCGGCAACATTAAAGTTGATTATGCTGACACTACCATTTACCAAAAAGAAACAATCATGCAAATGTTTAGCGAAGCACTAAAGAAAGTATCTGAAACTTCTGAAATTATTGAAAATATCCTAGAAGATTTCACGGGTTCAATTAAAGGAAAAGCCACTAGCTTGATTTCGATGGATGGTTTGATTTTTGGTACTTACTCTTCAAATGAGGTTGATGAGGCATTACTAAATAATACTGCCTTAATTCTGCAAACACTTTCAAATTTCCATCATTCCATGGGATTAACACGTGAAAGTATCATAACTCTCGAGTTTCCATTAAATGGTTTTACAATTCGAGGAGAAAAACTATTTGAATATTCCGAATTAAATATCCCGGTCTATCTATGGTTTGCTTCCGAATATCCTCAGCTGCTACAGGATAAAATTGGCTATTTCAAGCAAGAATTATTGCCCCTAATCAACTTGTTCATCTGAAGAAGCTATTAAAAATAAATTAAATTTAATACTTATTATTATTAATGATCTATTACAGAGAGCAAGTGTTCGTGCACAGAGAGCAAGTGTTCGTTGCACTTGTTCATTGACTCAATAGCTTTATTCAATTCTTCAACTACGGATTTTAACTGCATTTCACCCGCAATATCCCGCCATTTTGCAAAACTTTCATTATGAGAATCATTGTGATTTGCCCAGTGCTCGCACAATTTAGCTAACTTTAACTTTTGTTTGTCTACCATGACATTCAAGATTTTTTGTGATTATATAGTGGAATTATTTATTTAAGATAAAATAAGTTAAAAAATAATATAAAAAAATAGTTAAAAAAAGTATTAGTGTTTAAGTTCTACACAATCTCTTGATTAAAGTTGGATCCACTATTTCACGTGGCTGCCAACCTTTTTGTTTTAGGTACTCGCGAACTTCAGTTTTCAAGTTGATAGGAATATCTGCATCTACACGGATATACTTTTCTAAATCATTCGGTAAATCAAGACCTTTATACTTCTTTTCCAAGTCAATCCAGTGAGAAAGTTTGATCATCCTGCCTTTTGAGTTATCCGCTGGTCGTATGGCTAATTTCGCAACTAAGCAGATTGCTTGTTCTATTGATTCAGCAGTACAAAGCAAATGTTCAGGTGCAGGTCCTACTAATTGATCTGGTGTGCCATCTCTTGCATTAAAAACTTTCCATGAATCATCATCATCTGACCGTCCAATGAACATTCTTCTGTATTCTGCAGCATGTGGTCCAACAACCGCGGGAATGCCTAAACCATTAGCGCCTGCAGCAATACTCGCTGCTTTTTGAGACATTGCACCCCAGGCCACGCCTACAGCACCTACTCGATTCAAAATATAGTCCGCAATTTCTTCAAAATTTCCTCTTAGAGGTCTTCTTGCAAAAATATTTGCTACCTTACAAGCAGCACCAGTAATGTGCGGATTAGATACGCATGAACCAACATTGACTAATCCACCCCTGTCAAAGTCTCCCGGAAATCGATCATATAATGTCTTTCCCTCATCATCTTTAACAAGTCCGATATCCATCGCTGCACATCCAGAAACTACTACTATATAGTTTCGGATAAGAAATTCTTCGGCCATTATATATAATTCTTGGATTTCTTTACTATAACTAGCACATCCAATTATCGCAACAATTCCAGGTATTTCTCCAAGCACTATCGGAGCCCCAACATTTCTTATTTCAGTATCTTGTATGGGTCCTCTTCCAACTCTAACATTAAATGTCTCATTTCTTATCTTATCTCGTCCAGCATACATTAAAAGCGTTAATGGAGATACGTCTTTCATGCAATCCGCCTCGCACCTACCGCAACCTAAACAGTGGTCAAAAACATCAGCTAATACAGAAAAATCACCTTCCTTGGCAAGATTCACGCCTTCTACAAGAGCGAGGTCATTGGGACAATTTCGTTGACAATTACCACATCCGTTGCAATTATAAGCCATATCAATACAACCTTGCTCGTCTGGAACTCCACTTTTGCCTTTTCTAATTGGGTGCACGTTAATAGCAGTTTCAGCAGCTACCATGCCCGCTTTTATCGGATCTAAAATTAAAACTCCCGGAACTCTGCCACTGACTAAATCATCAATAATTTCCTCGGCAGGATCATCAGTTCTGTCTGGTAAACCGCCCATATTTTTCTCATTTGTAGCGATGAATGGAGATCCTACTAGTTGAGCTTGTTCAAAACTACGGAGGTTCACACATTGTTCATCCACCATAATGACGTCTGCTAATCCTGAACGGATAAAGTGCATCTGTCTTGACATTGAACCAATTACTTTAGCACCATCATAATATCTTGTTAAATCATGAGCTGTGCAGCAAATTGCCCCAACATCAAGCTTATCATCTATACCTTTTTCTCTCATATAATCTACAAGTTCGATACCAGGTGCTACATTATGTCCAATCATCAATACCGTTGCTTTATTTTCAACATCCATCGTCCCCATGCCTAATTCGACAATAGGAACATCCGCCTCACCCATTGGAAAACCATATGCTGCGATTTGAACAGCATCAGATATCTCCATACCTACCGCATCAGCTAATCCCGCCACAAAACTTTTACTTTCATAATCTAAATAACTAGATTCTTGACCCGTGTGTCCAGCAGCAAGTAGATGCGTGATAGTATATTGTACCCACTGCATAGCTGTTTCTAAGTCTTCTAAAGTCTCTGGTTTCATTCCCACAATCAATCTTGTTAGCGGCATTTCAACGGCAATATTATTACCAAAATTTACAGGAACGTTCCCGTATTTCTGTTTTAACCAGTGGAGTAGATGATCACCGTGAGCACTATGACAAGCGGCTCCAATAGCACAAGCAATTTCTACTATCCTTGCTTGTTGAGTTTCCATATTTATACCGCACGCACCTGTTCTGCCTTTAGATAAGTTGCACTTGCCGTAAGTGCACAAACAACACATGTCGCATATAGGCATGTAATAGGGTTTGTATCTTTCCATTAACTTGAAGAACCAGGGACGTAGAGTCGGTATGTGAGGTTTTGGGGTTGGCCCCATCACTTCCCATTCCGTTTCGTCGCCTTCACTAATGATTTTCCCAGCAGTGAATTCGAATCCCTTGACTTTTCCTAGTGGACCTGAATAAGAGTCAATTTTTAATTTGACTTTTTCATTCATTTTTTTTTTTCACATTTTTTAATTAATAATTAATTAATATTCATAATGTTAAATTGCTATAAGTGAAATTATTAACGCTTATATTTTAAATTTTATAATTACTTTTAATAGCCAGAAAGCGAAGTTATCTTTAGAATATTAGTGTGAACTTTCACACTAACTAATTACTTTATGAAGAGAAAGATAAGATTAAACGTGAGGGAAATGCGGGATTTTATCAAAAATTTTATAGTAGATTTTTCTTAATCCAAATTGATTTTTAGTTTTTTGAATATATTTAATATCTTTTTGAGGACATTAATTAAATTTGATGAGAAAGAGAGATTTTGGATTATAAACTTCAGAGAGATGCTAAAAATTCACTTACAGTTTCCTCTGAAGGTTCCGGGTCAACTAGACCATCATCAATTTCTTCCCCGATAAAGTCAAATCTAAAGGAACATTTTTCATCGCCCGTTAAAATGCACTCAATTTCCTCTGCATCTGTCTCAATTCCGAGCAAGCTCAAGATTCCCGTGAATATCCCGAGATTTAAAAGGCATAAATTTTTAGCCATTATATTTTCTTTTTCTTCATTTGCTAATGATCCATATACGTTGATCAGGATATGATCCTTTTTGAAGAAGCCTACTATTCCGCCATAACCCATGAGCATCAATGCTTCCAATGTCCCAAGAACCACATCTTTCTTTACAGCCATGGGCTCATTACTCCAATCCTTGTGAGAGAAGAATTGTTCCATAAAACCTTTTCCGAGAGTTTTTCCTACCCAACTCAGAATATCATCTGCGTTTGAACCAGTGAACTCACAAAATTCCATGATTTCATTGGGCCGGAGCATTACTAAGCGCATATCTTTCTTTTTCTCACCTAAGAACAAATGTCCATCCTTTTCTTCGATGTTGATATTCAAATCTTTTTTTAATCTTTTATACATTGTGAGCATCTACTCGGTTTTTTTATAGTATTTATCTCATTTATTATAATAGAAATTTAATCTTTTAGATTTATAAATTTAATCTTTAAGGATTGAATCTAAAAAAACCCTTCATGAATTCATTTAAACGTGTTAAAAAGAGTTTTCATCACTTTCTCCATGTTAAAATTAGTCTTCATGGATGTAAAATAGAAAAAATAATCTCGATCGTTAATTCTGTCAAGTTCAAAAAAATCAATAATTTCTTGTTTAGTCCTAATAAGAATATTATCTTGCTCTTCGGGTTTTTTGATGAGATCAGTTTTATTTCCCAGAATTATTAACGGGATTCCAGAAGAGTCGTGTTTATTCATGAAGTTCCATAATTCTCTCTTAGATTCTTCAAATCGCAATTGATTTGCAACATCTATCATGTATATAATAATATTTGAATCTTGAATACCTTTAAACCATTTTTCTCTAAATGCACGTTGTCCTGGCATGTCCCAGATTGATAAATATCCGTTTTGCTTTTGGACATGCTCAATATTAAATTTTCGGGTTGGAGTGAAGTAATTGTCGATGAATTCTCCTGTTTTAATTCGATGTGCAAATGAAGTTTTGCCAACATCATCAATACCAAATAAGAAAACTTTTATGAAGATCCCCGTTGGTTTGAAAGATATTTCAGAAGCTTTTTCTATAAATTCATCGCCATATCTCCTGATATCTATAAAAAGAGTTATTAAAAAGTTTTCAATCTCCATTTCGTCTTCAAACTTGCAACATTTCTCGTTATTAAGCATTTCCATTGATAAATCTTCAAAAATCTCTTTATAATCATAAGGATTATCATCTTTTTCAAGTATTAATCCGATTATCATTTTTGAGTTAATACAAGACGTGTAAACATTTAAACCATCAATTACTTGAGGAACAGGACAATCCATGGTAAAATGATTTAATTCATGTTTTTCTTTCTGATTTGAAGAGTCAAGACCATTGCGATAGTTCTCTACAATAACACTCTGATCGTGACCAAAAATAACTCTCTTCACAAAATCACTATTACCATTCTTTAAGATATCATCTGGATAGCTGTAGATATCTAGGGAATTCAAATCATGAAAATTTTTACCTTTTAATAAAAAGATATTGGATAACAATTAATCTTCCTAATTCTTTGGTTTCTTGATACCTTTAAGGAAGTAAATAAAATCTAGTTAAAAAAATTTTTGAATGGAGGAAAACAAACCAATTTTAATATTTTTATTTTTTAAGCTTGTGGATCTATTTAATCTTGATTGAAAAGAAACTTTAGCTTGATTGATTTCACTCTTCTGGTTCTTCTAGTTCTTCTGGTTCTTCCGATGATTCTTCAGAGGGTTGTTCGGAGATTTCTTCCTCTTTCTCAGGAACTTCTTCTCCTACAGGAGTTTCACAAGCAGGACATTTTTCCCATCCCGATCTTAGAGCGTATCCACAGTTCTTGCATTCTGGTAGTTCTTGATCTTCCCATTCAGGTATATTTAATCCGCCACCACTTCTCTGTTTCGCCAAATCCACCAATTCTTCTTCAGTCCACATTTCGATTCCATCAGGAAGTCCAGTTCCCCTCTCAGAAGCCTGCTTAGCTAATTCTTCTTCGGTCCAAACGGGCATATCAGGTTGAGAGCTCATTCTTGATTGTGCTTGTTCTGCTAATTCCTCAGCAGACCATACTTTAAGCTCTTGACCTCCAGGTGTACTAACGACCCCTGGAGTTTGTTGTCC
>JAGXNU010000199.1 GCA_019894815.1 Promethearchaeota archaeon | reverse complement strand
GTTTATTAATTTTTTATATAGTAAAAGGAGAAAAAATTGGAAAAACCAACAAAAAGAAGAGTTTTAAATTGTTCCATTAATCCATGTGTTCACACTTTAGGAGTCGAAAAATTTGCAGAATGGATGGAGACGATGGGAATTGGCTATCTTGCCATAAAATTAGGCCCTGCTGTTTCCATTGATGAACTTATAGATAAAATAAGAGAATCAAAACCGGGAGTAGTGGCTTTTTGCTATCGCTTAGGTGATCTGCATGTTGATGAAATAATTGTAGAATTGATAGAAAAAGTATACAAATATGGACTTGAACCGGAAAAAAGCGGAATCCGCTATTGTTTTGGAGGTTTGAGACCGGCGGCTAATTTGGTAAGAGCAATGACTGGTGAACCTATTTTAGAAGATAAATTTTCCCCTAATAAAGACCGTCATTTTAATTTGGAAAAGATTGCAGAAGACTATAAGGATAAGGAAAGATTTCAAAAATTCTTTGCTTTAATAGTGGATGATTATGTCACTATGGCTGAATTGGATGAGTTTGCCCGTAATAGAATTCGGATTGCTAAAGAAAAAATTGTTTGGTCTGATGATCTATTGGAAAGGATTAAGCAGGTACGCAAATTGGAAAATCGGCCAATTCTTCGGGCACATATCGGTGCAGCAGCAGAAACCATCAAACCTACGGTGGATGGTGTAAAAGTCATAAGCGAAGCAGGATGTCTAGAAATAGTATCTTTAGCGCCTGACCAGGTTACTCAGGCTTTTTTACCTAGATTTGACCGCAAAGAAGAAGATCCTAAAAAATATCGTAATGGTGAAGGTGGAGCTCCAATCCGAAGCAGAGAAGATTTAAAAACTCTTAAAAATGCAACAAAATGCGGTAATTGGCCTATGATCAGAATTTATTCCGGAACAGATGAATTAGTGGAAGCAGCAAAAATTTTTGAAGATACCCTACATATGCCTTTTCCCGCAGTGCCAATCTTCTTTTACAACCGCTTAGACGGTAGAGGTCCGCTTTCTATTTTGGATGGGATCAATGAACATTTCAATACGATGCGCTGGTGGGCGTCAATTGATAAACCTTTAGAAATAAATGATCCTCATCAATGGCAGCTACGCAGATGTTCGGATGATATGTATGTAACAGACCATATTCTTTGTGGGATCGTTGCCTTAAAAATGGGATTGAAAAATTACGTTATGCAACTAATGTTTGACCTTCCCCCGGAAATAGAACCTTTAAACGATTTGGCTAAAATGAAAGCTGCCTTTGAGGTTGTCGAGCCTTTAACCAGACACTTTGATTACAATATTATTAAAGAGACCAGAGGTGGATTATCCAGTTTTCCGCCCAATTTAGATGAAGCCAAAAGTCATCTATCCATGACAACCTATTGGCAGATGTTTATGGAGCCGGATATCGTTCATGTCGTCAGTTATTGTGAAGCCCATCATGACGCAAAGCCGGAAGATATTGTTGCCAGCTGTGATATTTCCAAGCAGTCCTTTAAAGAATATGATCGAGCACCTCTTCCCGATATTTGGAATATTCCTAAAGTAGCTGCCCGTAAGGAAGAGTTGAAAAAGGGAGCAATGTATAATATTTTTCATTTGGCTTTAATGGGAGGGTATGAAGGGAAAGTCACCTTTGAGAATTTCTCTAAATTTACTGTTTCGAAAGAAGTATCTGCGAAAAGAGAAAAGATTGAAGAGCAAGCAATGAATTATGAAACTATGTTATTAGACTTTATCGACGGGAAAAATTATCCTTCCGGTGAATGTAATATGATTAGTGCTGATAATCTGGATTTAGCTTTACAGGTAGGATTATTCCAGGCGCCTCAGGTTACTGTAATTGATAAGCGGTATGAATTAACCGGTATGTGTAGGACTAAAATAGTAGATGGATGTTGCAGAATTGATACATTCTGTGGAAAAGAAGTCAAAGATGAATTTGAGCGAGTTGATATAGTAAGGAATAAATTCCCCTGGTATTTTGATAAAAATATCAGTCAGTCAGATGATTGGTCAGTCTTAGCAGATTCAAAAGATGTTATCGAAGAAGACTCTACCCAGGCTTTCAGAGAAAAATTGGGTATTATTGATTTTAAAAATAAAAAAATCCTGGCCGTAGATTTTGGCAGTACTTATACCAAGATTGCTATTTTTAATACCAGTTCAGATGATGTTGATTTACGCTATGTTCCCACTACTGTAGATGATATCCGCGAAGGGTTAGCCAGTGGTTTGGGTTGCCTTGAAGCGTGCCAAAAAGAAGGTAACTGGGGTCCTTTGCGCGAAAAAATGGATGAGTTTGATATAAAATTACCTTGTAGCAGTGCAAAGGGCGGTTTAAAAATGGTAACTATCGCTTCTACTTCCAGAGAAAGCGGTTTTGCCGCTGACCTGGCGGCTCTTACAGCTGGGGCAAAGCTTCTAAATAGTTATAGCGGAAAATTATCTTCAGAGGAAGCCCGAAAAATTTATTTGGAAGATTGCCCGGAAATTATTCTTTTAAGTGGGGGAGTTAATGATGGAGGAGATGCGGAAACAGTATTACACAATGCGAAAATTTTAGCTGAATCTGCGAAATTAGCTACCTATGCTAAATATGGTATACCGATAATTTATGCGGGGAATGAAGATGTAACCGAGCAAATTTTGGATATTTTCCAGAGTCACCATATTGATGTTAGAGCTACCGGTAATATCATGCCCGAAGTAAATAAATTTAATATCGAGATAGTGAATGAGGCGATTAGAGAACTATTCCAAACTGTAGTTATTCGAGGAAAAGGGTTTGATGTAGTAGAAGAATACATGAGTGCTAAATTCATTCCGACCCCTCGAGCCGCTTTTTTAGGAATTAATCTATTGGCTCGGGGTTATGGAAAAGAGGAAGGTTTGGGAAATATTGTAGCACTGGATATAGGCGGTTGCACTACTGACTTTTTCTCTAATGTACGTTCTAACCCACTGTATGTTTTCCCCTGGGATAATCCCAAGAAAAAGGTAAAACGGACCATATTAAAAACTCCTAATTATCCTTTAGCCTTCCGAAGAGTAGAAGGTAAATATGGATTAGCCTATAATGCAGAAAATTTAATGGAACTGGAAAAATTTAGAAGCGGCGGGATAGAAAAGGAAATTAGTGACAATTTTAATCAAAAATATCCTAATTTTCAAGGAAATGGCGATAATCTTGATCAATTTCTTGAGAAAAAAGGTGGAAAGTGGCATATAAAATTAAGTAAATACCTGAAATGGATTCATAATAATCCTCATATAATGCCCAAAACAGAAGAAGAAAATTTCGTAAGAAGTATTCTTGCTAAAGAAACTTTGGCTATAGCTACTGCAAATAATGTAGGACATGTAAAAGAAACGGATGTCTATTTTTTACAGGAAGGAATCAACTTTTATACTCAAGATTGTACTTTGGTTTTAGTTGGCGGAACAATTTATCATAAGTGTAAGGAAAATAAGGATTATCTTTGGGAAAACATAAAGACAATTGCTAAAGGTGCACTTTTTAATCCGGAGGAATATACCATTTTAAGACCGGACAAAAAAGTGTTGCTTGATGCTTCTTATATTCTCTCCACAGTGGGTGGACTTTACGGTAGACTTGACCCCGAAAGAGCTATCCGTATTTTAAAGAAGAACTTCAAACTTTTAGAATTACGT
>JAGXNU010000198.1 GCA_019894815.1 Promethearchaeota archaeon | reverse complement strand
CATATAATATATAAAGTATACAAAGTATAAAAAGTATACCATTAGAACTCTAAATTAGCCTAATATAAGCTAAATATGACGCTCTTATGCAAAAAATTATGATGAAAAAAAGAGGATTTTTGGGTTCTATGAAAATGATGGGTAAAATGATTTTAAAGAAGCAAATTTAAAACTAACTAATAATTTTTAGTAAACATTTTTTTTTTTACTATTTTAATTAATCAAGAACATTAAACCATACAGGACTTTTATCTTTAACCAGACCGTTATAATTAACCGTGAGTTCCTCGCCTTCTTTAATCTCTCTAATAGCAGAGAACTCTATTGCCTTATGTTTATAATCGTATAAATATCTTAGATTAGGTTCATAAGAGTGATTAATGAACTGAGATATACTGAGCGTTATAGCATTTTTAAATTCTGGTTTCTTTGAATCGCTCCAAATATAACAGTAATCATACAGCACCGTTTTTATTATTTTTTTATAATCCTCATTAGGAATTAAAATTACATTTGCTACATCAATTACAGTTTTTTTTTTAATGTCTTTCTTAGCAAATGCGCCCTTTCCTTTTCCCTCTGAGATATGCCTTATCTCAATATATTCATTCATAAAATACACGTGTACACTTTTAGAAATTATTCAATCGAAGCATGACGGTTATCAATATCTTCTTCCGATACTCCTAATATCTCCATTAAAATTCCTCCTATAGAATCTAATATTGCTAAAGTAGAAATATCAAATAAGGAGGTGTAGGGAGCAAGAGTTTCTTGAGATATAGCTTGATCCTTACTTTTACCCTCAATTTTAATGATTGTATCACTAATTTTTGCTATATTGCTTTTCAGATTTCCAGTAAATAATGCTATTCTTCCACCGATTTCTTTTGCTTTATTAGCTATTGATTTAGGTGAGGTTGTCTCTCCACTCCCACTAATCAAAATAAGTAAATCTCTTTCGGTATAACGATGAGTTATCGCGTCTGATATGAAACAAGATTTGATTCCAAGATGCATCAAACGTTGAGCAAAGCATCGTCCTATAAAACCTGATCTTCCAGCACCATAAATGAAGACCATCGCATTATTATCATATATCTGAAGGATATCTTCAATTAGCTTTAAAACAACATTTGAATCAAGGGAATTTGAATTTATACTAATTTTTTCCGCGATTTCTTGTAATGTTTTTCCTAATCTTTCAATGATTTTTTCATTCTCCAATATTTCCACCTTCTTTTCTTAATTTAAAGATTACTTTCAGGATGAACACATTTTCTCCACTGGTCTACAGTCTCTTTGGGACCTAATCCAATTATTAAATCACCTTCTTCGAAGACAAAATCCGATTTAAAACTATATATCCATTTTTCGTTGCGTTTCAAGGCTATAATGTGAAATCCACGCTTATATTTTTGATTTTGAAGTTCTTTATAGGTTTTATTTTTAAAAAATGAATCTTTTGACATGGTTTCCCTTACAACTATTTCTGATGTTTCCTTAATGGCTTTTTGGAAAATTGGATGTGGTTCAAATCCTTTTAAAATATTTTCTGCAATATGAGCGGCCGCGTCAGCAATTAATTCACATGAAAAGACTATCCTCATTATACCCGTTAAACTACGTGGATTCTCAACTAAATGGGCAAAATCCAAAAGATCTTTTTCAAAAATGATATTAAGCCCATCCATTAAAGCTTCCATTTCAAGAACATCATCAGCTAAATCATAACTTTTAAAGAAAAGAGCTGCTAAAGCTAATTCAATCATTGTTTCAGATATATCAGTTATTAGGATATAATCTTTTTTAAGTGCCTGAATTTCCTCATAAATTTTGGGGTTAGTAAGATCGAATTCTGATTCTTCTTGATTCTTATCAAATTTAAAGGATATTTTTCCTAAATCACCTGCTAAACTTTTTAATGCTTTAATAGGCTCTAATTCACCTTTAATAATTAAGATATCTCCTTTTTGTATCATTTCGTTCTTTTGGAATAACCAATTATCACCTCTTTTTATTGCAATAAGATCTACGCCATGTTTGGATCGAAAATGAGCATCTTGACGTTTTAATCCAATAAATTCACGAAAAACAGTAATTTTTACGATAGGCTCAGGTACCTCCTCCCAAAAGAGGTGAGTGAAATCAGAGATATCGCTATTGATGTATACAACTCGGGCGATATCCGCTAATGCATCCGAAATTTTATCTATTGAATAACCCATCACCACTATTGGCTCTAAAGATTTCGCTTCTTTAAATCCGCCAACCTGAGTTTGAATTATCTGCAAATTTAGCAGAAATGTAAGTTCATGTATTCTTTTCTCAATTTTAGATGTTTCATCTGCTATTTCTTTAATACCGAATTTAATAGCAGTATAAGCTAAATCTATCATTGTATCAATGTTCTCTTTCATTTCTTTAAGAATATCTTTTATCGAGAGGGGTTTGTATTGAAAATTTTTTCTTTTACTATGTGTTTTGTTTTTATGTATTTTGATCACCTGATTTAATTTAAGTAAATAAATAAATAAAAAATATGAGTAATAGAGGAGTTAGAAAATCTAATAAGGACGTGGTTAATGGGATTAAAAAATTATTTGGATCCTTCCCTTTTCTGAATAAAAATATAGAGCTTGTAAATAAGAGTATAAAAATCATACCGAAAAGAATTAATATGGTTAACATGATAACTGTGATTATTAATAATGGATTTATAATTTGAATACCAGTAGCAAATCCTACAGCATATCCAATAATAATTAAAGCAACCAAGCTTAATAAAATTGTTATCAGTAAACCGTAAAAGTCTTTTCTTAAGACATTAGATTTTTGAATTTTGGGTGGAAGATTACCTAAATATAAATGAGAAGATAAGCGAGAGGTTAGAACTGTTAATATATCACCAATTAATGAATTCAATGATGGGAGTATTAATAAAATTATAGGAAAACTGTACAGAAGCTCTTTATTAACTGAAAGGAAAGTTCCTGAAATTAAACCCAATATCGAAGATATCAGTACAATTAGTATTGATTCCTTGAGAATTTTTTTGAAGTAATCCATTTAAGGAACCCCCAACATTATGATTGTTAGATAAAAGCAAAGAACTGTGAAGAAATCATCTACGGCTGTCATTATCGGATTAACAACATTGTTCGGATCAAGTCCTCTTCTAAAAACTATTATATTTAGAAACGTGGAAAAAGGTATTGATATTGAAAGTGTCAATAAAATTGAGATTATCGGTATTAAAATTAACAAACCAATATGAAAAATAAAGAGTCTAATTAGTAAGAGATTTAAAAAAATACTTAGAATTCCAATTTCTATCGCAGTTATTAAGGCTAGTACATATGTAGCTAATATGTTTTCAAACCACAATTTCAAACTAAATTCGCCAATTATTATGTCTCTTGATGTGCGAGCAATAAATGGACCACTTATATTACCTCTCATTGAAAGCAATGCTGGTACTATTAGAATTAAAATGAGAAAACTTTTGAATGGTACGATTAAGATGGTTAATATTATACCTGCGAGAATATCTCCAATAATGGAGATAATTTCTGAGGGAAAGACTTCCTTAACAATTTTCCATTTTGTATCTTGCCATCCCATGTGCCATCCTCATCAATTTTTGAAGATTCGGAATTACTACTTTCACACATCCTTCTAAATTTTAATAAAGATTAAAAC
>JAGXNU010000197.1 GCA_019894815.1 Promethearchaeota archaeon | reverse complement strand
CGACATCAAGAATTATGAACGTTTTCCGTTTATTTTAAAAAAATTTAGAAGTTCAGGAGGAATTAATATCCATAAAATAGAAAATATAGATACTCTTGAATTTACTCTTAAACTGCTTGAATCTAAAATGGTTAATATTTCAGATTGGTTAACACAAGAATACATTGAAGGAATACCCGTGAGTTGTACAATAATTTCTGATGGAATTCATTGTAAAGTCATATCCATTAATCGACAAATAATCGGGGAAAAGTACCTTAACGCACCCCGAGATTTCATGTATTGTGGTAATGTCGTCCCCGCCCAGATTGATACCAGCATGAAGAATCTTATCATGAATATCTCTCTAATGTTATCAAAAAAATTAAAACTTAGAGGGATAAATGGGTTTGATTTTGTGGTGAGAAATCAATACCCGTATTTGATGGAAATAAATCCTCGAATACCCGGATCAATAAGCGCTTCAGAGCTCGCATTTAACATCAATCTATTGGATTTGCATGTTCAAAGTTTCAATTCGGAGAATTGGGAAGAAATAGAAAGCTTGCTGTGTAAAAACAAATTAGCTCAATTTGCAACCAAATTGATTGTCTTTGCCCCTAATGAATTAACAAAACAAGAAATAATTAAAATTAATAACCTTGAATATATTCATGATAAATCTCATCCGGATAATCCAATTCAAAAGTTTGATCCTGTTTGTACAATATTATTTGGAGCTCGTGACTTTTCAGCATCCTATTTTGGAGCATTAAAGATTGTAGATAAAATATATAAGATAATTTCAGAGTAAGTAGAATTTATTTAATAATTGATTTTATTTTTGCGATATAAGAGCCTAGTTTTCGTTCATCTGCTTCAGGTACTGCTATAGCAAGTATTCTGTTTTCATCTAATTCATGAATAATGATTGATCCATATTCTCCTCCTATGATTGAGTACTCCAATCCTTCCTCCAATAAGATACCTGCCAAATTGTAAATTGCCGATGTCATGGCCGAAAGTACTGGTTCAGGCATTGTAGTTTGCATTTTGATGGGTAAACCATCTTTGGTAATAATAGCGACGATCAAAGCGTTTGGTATCGCTCTTTTTATCGCGACAAAGACGTCCTCTTTAATTAAATCTGAAGTGTCAATAATTGCTGAGATTTGAATGGCAAATTGTTTTAATAATTTGATGAAAGTATCTAATCCTTCAAGTTCAGCTAATTCCCTATTTAAAAAGGCTATTAAAGCTATATTTTCAGTTAAAATTGATAATATAATTCGTTTATGGCTTGTAATCATATTATAGGAAATTTTCTGATTCAAAGAATCGAGTAAAATTTTTGAAGATAGGAACACTAAGCTAGAACTTGCCGCAGATATTTCTGTTTTTGACATTGACGGTTCCTTCTTAAATTTACGGGCAAGATATGAGCCTCCATGAGTGGAGACACTTACTCCCAATAATCCAGCATTTGCATTCAATTGATTTTCAATAAGTTCAATTAAATCTGTTTCTAAATCATCTATATTGGATTTATTATTCATGAGCTTATAATAAAAATAATTAAATTTAAAACTATGCTAGATTAGAATAGAATTAAAAAGGAAATCTTATATTATTATTCTTAATTTAGAGTTTATATTATTATTTAGAGCAAAATAATTTAAGATCGAAGAGACCGAATTTCAAATGGAAGATAAAGACCAAATTATTGCTAATTTGCTTAGTGAATTAAATTCAATGAAACAAGAGATGGAGAAAGTCAATCTTTTTGATATAAAGATGAAATCAATGAGTGAGCTTATTGATAACCTTCAAAATTCCATGGAACTAAAGGAAGATCAAATAAAAACCTTAAGAGACTCGATTAACTTAAAAACAGAACAGATAAACACGTTGGACTCTTCGTTAAAGATAAAGGATGAAAAAGTAAAAACAATGGAACGAACTATTCTGCTAAAAGAAGAAGAAATTAATAACGTTAAAGAATCCACTGTGGATAAAGAAGATTTGGTTGAGAAAAATAAAGATGTTGAAGATTTACAAGGAAAATTAGAGCTCTTAAAAGGTGAATTGGAAACAGCAGATGAAGACTTAGAGATTTTAGAAACTGAAAATGAGACATTACGAAATCAAATTGCGGCATCTTCAGGATCCAAGATTATTGATTCAACACATTTAGAAATTCCTAAGAAACTGATTCTCGAAAAAATGAAAGAGATCTTGATGAAAGCACTTCATAATGTAACAATCGTCGTACCAAATATTAGAGATTTACATGAGTTAACCCTTTACGAAGTAAGATCCACTGTTATTATTAAAGTATCTACTTCAATTGATATCACTTTAGAAGAAGATGCAGAGATATTGGAGGAATTAGAAAGTTTAGATAATATTACGATTCGATCATTTGAATCTAATGATAGATATGTAATAGATCGCGATGGTGAAGAACTCCTCTTTGCAGTAATTGGAAAAGCTGATAATAATCACTTAGTTCTTCAAACAAGAGATGAAAAGCATATTAAATCGTTCAAATCTCTAATCATGGAAGCATGGCTTCGTTCAAGAAAGCTCGATTGAAATTTTAATAGAATAAACAATTCTCCTTTTCACACTTTGGATTACTATTTAAGAAATAGCACGATTTTGATTGATAATTCATTTTTATATCAAATTTTTCTTCCAAGAAATTTAAGGTTTCACATATTGAAATTTTAACCGATCTCTTACAACAATGTTCCAAGTTATCTGCTATTTTTGATAGAGAAATCGATGTCATTTGATTTGCTAATGTTCTTTCTCGAGCTTTAGCGGGGGTAGCGCCAGTAAAAATACTTATTGTTATTCCAGAGCCCATTCCCGCGCCACATGTTCCATAAAATCCGCACCACCCTCCTGGAAGCCTAGAAGCACGCCTTATACCTTCTTTAATATCAAAAAGAGTAATCAATTCTCCACTTGGTTTTTTAATATTATTATTTTTCATTGTTGTAAGAATCACAGCAGGTGTGAGTACGTGATGTTCTGGACCATACATCTTGAATTTAGGGTGACGCATGATTTTTTCTGCTAGAATAAATGGATCTTTGATTTATGTTGTTTCAGTTACATTTTCAAAGATTTTTATAGCTTTTCTTTGATGGCAGCTATCACAAATATAATGAAAATCTTCACAAAATGTATTTGCATTGAAAATTTTTCCACAAAATTCACAAGTAAGGTCTTTATATTCTTTAGGGGTTAGAGCATATACCAAGTCTTTACCACATATTTCACAAATATCCTTTTTATCATTCATGATGGATTCATTTAGAGAATTTATATTTTTATATAGGTTTTTGTCCCTTTATCAAAATGAGCTAATCTCTCATAACCAATTTTTTTTAATAATGTTGTTATCAATTCAAATTCATAAGCTAATTCATTAGGGTGATGAGCATCTGAACCTAATACAACGTCAATACCTAAATTAAACATTTCTTTAATAAATTCTTTGCTTGGATATTGTTCTTTTATCGGTTTTCTTAGTCCACTAGTATTAATTTCAATTACAATATCACGTTTTTCAGCCATTTTTAATGCTTTAATTCCTTCCTTCATTATCAGTTCCTTATTATTAGGAAGAATATTGAATTTTTTAGGAAGATCAAAATGTCCTATCGTGGTGAAGTGAAATTGTTCAGAGCTTATCATTGCTTGCATTGTTTTAAAA
>JAGXNU010000196.1 GCA_019894815.1 Promethearchaeota archaeon | reverse complement strand
TAACTATTCCAATTATAAATGATGAATTAGCCATAGGTAGTCGAGAGAATTTCTACGTATTAGCCACTTTTGGACCCAGAACATTTAAAATCCTTGTTAAGATAGGTTTTAGAAAACAATAAACTGAAGATCAAAAGGGACAAAAAAGTATGCTTTAAGAGGAATATATAAAAAAATCCAACTATTAATCCCAAATTGAAAATATCACAGGAAAACATTAGATTTTATATTATAACGATAAATTGAATAGATTTGGTAAATGTTTTTAAAATGATGATAAAATTAATTAAATTTATAAATCTATAATTCAAGATCTCCAATTAGGCTTAAGACATCCTAAATATTTAAAATTCAAGCTCAGATTATTAAATAAAATTCTGGAGAAAAAAAAAGTTCCGAGAGAAACTCCTTTATAAATTTATGTTTCCATAACTCTTCCGTTTTCATCCATGCTAAACAAAACTTAAAAGTTTAAATATATAGAAAGGGTATAAATCATAAGGAATTTACTAGATGGTTGAAATGGTATTTTATTTATATCAATATTTGTATAATGAACAAAATCATTTTGATAGTTCTTATTTAAACAAAAATTAACTTTTAAAAGTTAAACTTGATTTTTAATTAACTAAAAATAAAATAAATTCAAGATCCAAAAACCGAAACCATGTCTGACGAATTTAACGAGGAAAAAACGGAGAAGTCTGAAAGCAAATCAGAAAAGGATAATACTAGAGTTGATAAGGAATTTTTATCGAAAGCAAAGGATTCTAGGGATATAATTGATAAAAAACTAAGAACATTTGAAAATAGCATTGAAAATATTACTGACACAATAAACAATGGAAAACCAAATGATGAGAGAAAGGATAGTGATAAAAAAGATGACACTGAAATCAGTCAAGAATTAATTGAAGCTAAGGAAAATCTTGATACATTTAAGAAAAAGATTGCTGATAAAGTAGGTTATTTAGCTGCTCTACAAGAAGAAATTGATAATCTTCAACAACGATACAATCGAAACACTGAAGATCTGCAAAATTTAGAAGAACGCATGGAAATTATCCAAGAAAGTAAAGAAAACATGGAAATTGAATTCCAAGATCTCCTAAAAAATAATGAACAGCTTGTAAAAACTTATGAAACACGGCAAGTTGATTTAATTGTACTAACTGATAGCGTTAAAGAAAAAGTTTCATTACAAGATGAACTTCGAACAAAAATTGCCAAACAAAATCAAGCAATACAAGACAATGAATATTTACTTGATAGACAAAGAGAAGATGCTATAACGTTAGAAAAGAAAATTAAAAGCCAAACAGCTGAAAATGAAACATTAAAGGTATCCATTGGAAAGAATAGATTTGAATTAGATCATTCAAATAATGAAATCGAAGCCAAGGATGAAGAAAAGAAAAATTTAAACGAACAAATTGAGAAAAAGGAACAGAGAATTAGGATTATCGAACAACAACTTGAAGATTATAAACAAGGATTTCCCGAGATGGAGAAACAAACTAAAACCTATGAAGAGCTCCTTGCTAAATATAAGATTCAGTTGTCTGAAAAACAGCAGGATTTGATAACACTTGAATCCCGTATCCAAGAAATGAATGGCACTTACATTTCAATTCAAGAACAAATTGCAAACAAGGACAATTTACTTGAAGTAAATGAAAAACGTTTACAAGATATCAAACAAAATATTGAATCTACTAACTCAGAATATTTTGAACGGGAGGAGCGATTAAATTCTCTCTCAGAAAAGCTGGAATACAGCCAAAATGAACATGACAAACTAATTAAAGCGAAAGAAATTATTGATGAAAGCACAAAACACTCTAGAGTGGTACTACAGAAACTTAAAATCGAATTAGATAATCAAGAAAACGAAATAAGAGATAAAGAAAGTAGGATTCATAGATTGGAATTATTATCAACAATTTATAGGGTTTCTAAATTTTTTGGTGGAATATTAATAGGAATGGGTATATTATTCGTTATATTAAGTTTTGGATATTTGCTTAACGTAATTGATTTTGGAGACATGGATTCTCCGATCTTTGGGTTCATTTTATTAATTGGAGCTATTTTTACATTAGCCTCAGGTATATTTCATTTAGAGAAATCATAATTTTTAATGAAACAAGTTGAATAACCTTGACTGAGTCCAAAACCGACCCCCCTATTGCTCAAAGATCCTTAAAAACATCTCAAGTAATACTATATGGTGTTGGTTGTGGTGTAGGAGGGTCAATATTTGTTCTTTTGGGAACTGGGATTGACATCGCTAGTTCTGGAATCCTTCTAAGTTTATTTTTTGGTGGTATTTTAATCTTTTTTACAGCATTGAATTATGCTGAATTATCTACAAGCTTACCTATGGCCGGAGGGGCATATAATTTTAGCAAGGAAGGTTTAGGGGGATTTTTAGCATTTATTATTGGTTTCTTTTTATGGATAGCCAATATTTTGGCATGTTCTTTTTCAGCTCATACTTTTGCTTTAGTCATTGAAGAAGTATTAAAAAGAGCTGGAATAATTTCTCCCCCCTTTTACATTGTGTTGTTAGCAATTGGTGTAATCCTTTTTACAAGTTTAGTAATTTTCAGAACTCAAAAAGTAGCTATAAAATCACTGATATATTTGACAATAATTCTACTTGGAATATTTGGAATTTTTATATTTTCAGGATTAGTCATATCACCATTTACAAATAATTTTGATCTAACAATCTTCTCACAACCACTAAATCCAATTGGCATTGTCTCTGCATTCCCTTTATTATTCATTTTTTTCACTTCTATAACCTCTAATTTGGCTTTTATAAATTCTGATTTAAAAAATCCATCTAAAAATATCCCTAAAGTTAATATTTTAGCAATTTTCATAGCATTAGTAATATATCTAACAATTACTTTTGTCGTTTTAGTGAATGTTAATTATCCACCTTCTCAATTAGGTGATACTCCGTTATTGTTACCAATCGTATTGGAAAATATTTTGGGTCCTTTTGGTTTTTTTACAATGGTTTTTGCAGCTTTAATATCCACGATGATTGCAATTAATGCTGCTCTAGGATCTGGTGTTAGTATTATTACAGCATTAGCACGAGATCGTTATATCTCAAAAAAATTTAAGGAAATAAAAAAGAGAGCCCAAATGCCCGCTCTTGGATTATTGGTAACGGTTGTAATAGCGATAATCTTCACTTATTTTGCTGGAATCGGATTAGCTGCTGAAACAACTACATTGATCTACTTTTTTGGGCTTGCTTTTGTCAATTACGCAGCGGTAAAACTAAGAAGAACGAGAAAAGAGTTAGATAGACCCTTTAAAGCGCCATTTTTTCCGGTTTTACCATATATCATTAGCGGAACTTTCTTAGTTTTTGCTCTATTTTTCTTTTCTACAGAAGCAGTCGTGTTAGGATTACTCATTCTTTCTATAGGTGTAGGATATTTTCTATTAACAATTAGTGATAGGGCCTCAAAATCATTGACATTAGCGGGGATTAAATCATTATTGGTTATTATTATTGGTTTTTCCATATGGGCAATTAATAATTTTTCAGCTGTTAGTCCTGAATTAGTTATAATCAATAGAATTTTAATAGGGATTTTAGTTTTTATAATCGGAACTGTTATTTTTGATATATTTCCTTTAAGAGAAGTGGTATATTTTTTCATTAAGATAGTTGATAAAGAAAAAGT
>JAGXNU010000195.1 GCA_019894815.1 Promethearchaeota archaeon | reverse complement strand
TTACTGATATGGGCGCGAGGATTCATGCACATTCCTTTATGCCCCTTCCAAAAACTCCTTATGCTAAAATGCCAGTAAAGATCTTCACTCCTGCTTTCAAAAAACAAATCAACTTATTGAATAGTAAAGGAATTTTGTTTGGAGAATGGAAAAAGCAAGAGAAGTTAGCTCTGAAAATCTCTAAATACCTAATCGAAAACAGATTAGATCAGTTTTAATTCTTTATGAAAAATTTATCTTGTTCTTTTTGAATAAAACCTTCTTTTTTTAATGTATTTAGAATTTCGAGAACTTTTTTTTCTTCATAATTGATTTTATTAACTATTTTTTTTGTTGAAAGAGGTTTCTCTAAAAGAAGTTTTAGGATTTTTCCTCGTACTTGTCTCGTTGAACCGTCAAATTTAGATTGCTTTCTATAATGAGCACTTCTTTTATTTAATTCAGGATGTTTCTTTTTTAACATGGTCCCAAAATCCATTAAGGCATAGTACCAATCTCTTGGATTATTTTTATCTACAGAAATTTTAACTATTTCCATGATTTCTTTATCATCGATTTGAGATCTTCCTGAAAAGAAAAAATAAATATAGACACGTCTAATATTCGTTTCAATAAAATATGTTGGAATGTTATAAGAAAAGCATAATATAGAAGATGCCGTGTTATGACCAATTTGGGGAAGGGAAGTTAGAGCTTTCAGATCCCTCGGCACTTCCCCATTAAATTCACTCATTATACACTCAGCAATCTTTTTTAAAGCGATAGCTCTTCGATTATAACCCAATCCTTGCCACACAGATAGTAATTCTTCAACCGAAGCTTGAGCTAAAGATTTGAAATCAGGAAACTTCTTTATAAATTCTAAAAATTTTTCCGCTACTCGGTTAGTTTGAGTCTGCTGTAGCATTATTTCTGAAACTACTACTTTATATGGGGTAACGTTTTCTCTAAAAGGAAAAATTCTTTTTTTACGATTATAAAACGAGTATATGAAGTCTTGAAAAGCTTTAATGACTCCATTAGTAGACCCTTCCAACTTGTATAACTTATGAAAATCAGAGATTAAAATGATTTTTGCATTCAATTTTGTTCTGTTTATATCACTAATAAATATTGATAAAAGAAATAATTGTTATCAATAATAGTTGGCGTAAATTATTTAGAGATATTGAATGCAAATTCTGTAACCCCACTCTCGATATTCTTTAGTGTCAATTTAAAACCTGAGGTGTTGATGATATGTATCATTGATTTGTTTTCAAGAAGTATAGATCCACCAAAAGCTTTGTAATTAAGTTCACGACCAATTTTTACTAAATAATTTAAGAGAAATTTGGTGATGCCTAAACCTCGCCAATCTTTATGCACAACGAAAGCTAATTCAGCAACTGATGGCTCGTTTGTTTTAAAAAAAGCTCCCATGGCAATGATTTTTCTTTCCCCTTCTAATTCTCCTTCTCCTATTAATATCATATCTGTGGTGTAGTCAATATTTACCATTGGTTGCATCTTTTTATGACGAAAATCTTGAATTGGAGAAAAAAATCTAAAATAACGGTCTTGATCATCAAGGGAATAATGAAGTTCTTGAATCAATCTTTCATCTGTAGGTTTAACCGGTTTTATGTTGATTATATTTCCATTCTTTAATTTAAACGACGTTTCATATTTTTCAGGGTAAATACTTATTCTCCCATCAATAGATACTGGTAATTTTTGATCAGAATACACGTAATTCCATTTTTTTGCATGGTTCAAGAGCTCCTCACGAAAGTCCGGATGAGCTATATTTATCATCTCAAGCACTCGTTCTCTTACACTCTTTCCATACAAGTAAGCAATTCCCCATTCTGTTGCAATATAATGCACGTCCCCTCGAGTGACTACTACACCACTACCTGGTTGGAGAAAGGGAGCAATTCGGGATATTTTATTACCATCCTTTAATGTAGCAGTAGAAGGGAGAACCATTATCGGTTTTCCATCAACTGCTCTTGCTGATCCTCTAACAAAATCGACTTGACCTCCAATACCACTATAAAATTGATGCCCTATTGAATCAGAATTAACCTGTCCCGTAAGATCTACAGAAAGCGCTGCATTTATAGCTACTTGTTTTTTATTTTGACTTATAATATACGGATCGTTTGTATAATCACAAGGATGAAATTCTACCATGGGATTATCATCACAAAAATCATATAAACGTCGAGAGCCCATAACAAACGAACAAATAATTTTATCCCTATGAATTGTTTTCTTTTTACACGTAACAACCCCTTTTTCAACGAGATCTACAATTCCATCCGAAAAAACCTCACTATGAACTCCCAAATCCCGTTTATTTTCCAATTCGACTGTAACAGCATTAGGGATCTGACCAATACCCATTTGGATTGTTGATTCATCTTCAATCAAAGAAGCAACAAATTTAGCTATTTTTTGAGCTACTTCGTCTGTTTCACCATAATCATATTCAATGATATCGTGATCAGATACTATAAAAGAATCTATATCATCCATGTGTATGAATGAATTTCCAAGGGTTCGGGGCATCTTTGGATTGATTTCAGCAATGACAAAATCTGCAGCTTCAGCAATTGGCTTAACGATATCCACGTTAATCCCAAAACTGCAATACCCGTATTTATCTGGAGGACTTACTTGAATAAGGGCTGTATCAAGGTGCATTTTTCCAAGCTTAAAAAGCCAGGGGATTTCTGACAATAGCATTGGAGTATAATCTGCTTGACCCTCTTTTATATATTTGCGAAGTGATTTACCAATGAAAAATGCATTATGTCGGTATAAATCTTCAATTCCACCAGCAGTTTCATAATAATCCAAATCACTCAAACTCAAGAAATGTAATATTTCAACATCTGGGAGCTTTGGACCCAATTCAATTAATTTCTGTGTAAGGTCTATAGGTTCAGCACAACCCGAGTCAATAAAGATTCTATCTCCTGGATTAATAAATTTTAGAATGGCATTCTCGACTGAAACCTTCTTCTTATTGTATTTTTTTAATGATTCGAGTAAACCTAATTTGATATTGTTTGACATGAAATTACCTCGATTAAAAGCTAGTTACATTAATAAATAGAATTTGGATGATATTAATCTTACCTTGTTGAAAAGAGAATAAGCTCAACAATACTGTCCCTCAAATTTCAATCCCCGCCCAATGAACAAGAAATTCTCTAAAACGTCCCATAAGACTATATATGCGAAAAAAAGAATAAATAAGAAGATTAGCTCAACGAGAATTATCTTGCAGACAAGATAATAAGCGCTACAATTTTGTTAATATACTTGCTTTGTTGAATTTTGCATATATGCGCAACCTTTTTAAAATTAAATGATTCTGCCAAAGCATCTAAATAGGAGATGTTGTATAAAATTGATATATACGAATTATTTCTCATGAAAAGATCCTCTAACTCAAATTGAATTTGGTTTTTAGTAAGATTTTTTGATGCTTCTTCCAATCGCTTATGAACTTCATCAAGAACATGATTAAAATGAATATCACGAATTCTCGAGATTAATGAACTGAGTACCAAGATATATAATATAACGATATCAAAATTAGTATCTTTGAGTGCTGCAAGCTTAATCTGCACTTCTTGGTTAATTTCTTTGATGGAATTTTCATCTATTCCTTTTATTTGCGTAAAAGGGTGGAAAAACTTTAAATATTCTCCTTCTAAGAAGAATGT
>JAGXNU010000194.1 GCA_019894815.1 Promethearchaeota archaeon | reverse complement strand
ATAAAAATATAAATGTATATTATTATTTTAATACTCAAGGAACACACAATATCTTTATCATGGAAACAACTAACAAAAAAACGCCCTCAGAAGACAACAAGAAGCCAATTATGAAGAAAAAAGCTATCATTGCTGTATTATTGATAAGTTTTGCTTTTTTTGGCTCATTTATCATTTATTTTGTCTTACAAGTTAGCCTTAATACCCAAACTCCTATAGTCGTTGTAGTATCAGGTTCAATGACGCCAGCTATCAATAAGGGGGATATTCTATTTGTACAAGGGAGAGATCCTTCCCTGATTCAAAATGGCTCAGCAGTAGAAAAAGATGGGGATATAATTGTTTTTAATGCTTATGGTTTATGGTCAAGTGCACCTTCAGATCCAATTGTCCATCGAGTAATTGATAAATGGTACGATAATGGCTATTGGTATTTCAGAACTAAGGGCGATGCCAATTCTTTACAAGATCCCGTTCCAATACGTGAAGATTATGTGATTGGGGTAGTTGTTGGGGGAATTCCTTTTATTGGTTGGGTAAAAATATTACTTACCGAATCTGGATTGTTAATCCCCTTACTCGTTATTATTTCAAGTTTATTAATCATTAGTATTGTATGGGATTTTATTAAGGCGGATGAAAAAAAATCTGATAAAGATTCTGAATCTCTAAAGAGAAACAAACAGCTAAATTGAGTACATAGCATCTATTTAATAAAAGAAAAGTATTTTTCTATTTTTTAATAATATTTTTAAGATTTCTATAATTTGATATCAATGTTAATAATCGTAAATCAATTCTATTTACGATACTACTATGCACTATGAAAACAAATAAACACAAAACACACAAAAAACACAAAATAAAAAATTGGTGAAATTAATGCCTGGTAAAGAAGAAAACTCCGTTTTTGTCGGCCGAAGACCAACAATGAATTATGTAATGGCCACGATGATGATACTAAACAAAGGTGAAGATTGCACGGTTAAGGCACGAGGGAGAGCGATCTCACATGCTGTTGATGTATGCGAAATTCTCCGCAACAGATTCCTAAAAGGAACTGAATACAAAGGAATTACTCTCAGTACTGAGCAGCTCGAAGGAGAGAATGGACAAACAAATAATGTTTCCTCCATTGAAATCGTTTTAGCTCCTCCAACATAAATAGAATGAGTAAATTATCTTTTCGTTAATACGAATTAACACACTAACTTTTTTTTTATTCTCTTATAACTATACAAAAACAATGATTTTGTAGGAATTTGATCGATGGGATTATTTCTCTATACTCCTTAATCAATAACTTCAAAAATTAAATTGAATATAATTTTACAATTAAAATGAGGTTTTGTTTATCTCAATAATAAAAATAATGAGATTCCTTTCATTTTATTGTAGATTGAATTTATTTTTCAAGTGTATAAGCATTTTTAGCAGTAAAATTTAACAAAAAAAAACCTCTAAGATTTATAGGTTGATAACGGATTTCAATAACATTTAAAAAAAACTACGTGCAAATTAATATTAGAAACAAATTTATTTTTAAAATTTTTTTAAATCAGAGGGAGATGTATAATGGCCAAGAAAACTGAAAAAAAAATAGAACCTTTGTTTGTCAAGTCTAAAGTACGCGAATATATAAAAGGTAAAGATTGTAACACAGCAAGCGCAGTATTAGATGGAGAAGTATTCAATGGCATAATAACTGGAATGCTTGATAAAGCTATAGCTCGAGCTATAGCAAATGGGCGTAAAACAGTCAAAGATCGGGATTTATAATAATTTTAATAACTTATTTTTTCTTTTTTTCTAATCCTTAATCAATACTTTACTTAATCTAGATTATTTTAATTAATCTATTGCGGTCTCTGAGTTTTAAATACTAAGAATAATATAATAATTAAGAAAAGTTAAAGTCATTCTGTAAAAATACTTCTTAAAATAGTTGAAAGTAATGAAATGTTACGAAAGACAAAAAAAGATAAGTGTAGTCATGAGTAAAAAGTTTCTAGGGTTCATACCAAATGATAGGACTATCATGACTCAAGCAGCTCATATTAGGAAATATGCATGTTCCTTTTGTAATGAGGAAATGTTTATTGATATATTCAATTAAAAAAAGGAAAAAGAAACAAAAGTATATAGATATAAAAAATAAAAATAATTAAGTGACTCTTATGGAACCGATAAAATTCATCCATGTATCTGATCTTCATCTCGGTAAGAGACAATACAATTTGACAGAAAGGTATAAAGACTATTTTCGAGCATTTCAATGGGTTTTGGATCTGGCAATTAGTGAAAAAGTAGATTTTTTATTGGTATCTGGAGATCTTTTTGATAATAAAAATATTAATCCCTCTGTTCTAAGTGATGTATTTTACTCAATAAGGGATTTTAAAGAAAGAAGCTCGTTAGAATTAAATCGTGAAATCCCGATGATATGTATAGAAGGAAATCATGATAATCCTATTTATACTACTCATTCATGGATGAGTTTTTTGGCAGATTTAGATCTTATCGTACTGCTCGCTGGCGATTATGATAAAGATAATAAAGAATTAACATTTCATCCATATTCTACTTCTAATCATAGAGGTGGAATGATTCAAATTAAAGATACCATGATCTATGGGCTTCCTTATTATGGAAGTTTTACTAAACACCTGTTTCCCGCAATATATCAAGCAATTCCTAAAAAAAGTAATAAATTCAACATTTTAATGATGCACTTTGGTATTGAAGGACAAGATAAATTGAAACCTGGTATTGATTTAAGTCCTCATCTTACTGAATTACATGATAAAATAGATTATCTAGCATTGGGGCATTATCATAAAAATTATATACTAAAGGAGCAAGATCAGTGGATATTTAATCCAGGAAGTCTAGAATTAAATGATCTTACTGAACTTTCTTATATCAGGGGAGCATTTTTAGCAGAAATTTCTGGAAGTGAATATTATCAGAAGGATATAAAAATCTTTGAGTGTGATAATGGGAACAAAGATAGTGGTATGATTCCAAACAGAGAATTTCATCAAGTCCCATCAATAGATATTACAGGAATGAGCTCTTTTGAAAAATCTATAGAACACATCTTAAAAAGATTGAAACAATATGGATTACCACTTCGAGATCAAAATAAAGAAATTAATAAGAGTGATTTGAATTATCCAATTGTTACTTTTAGAATAATTGGAGAAGTTGGATTTTCTCGCTTAGAAGTCAATTTAAACAAGCTAAAAGAGGAGATATTAAAGAAGTATGCTATTTTAGATATTCGCGTGTCTTCTAAAGATTTATTTTCTGCTTTAGATTTAATAAAAATCGAAGAAGATGAGTTGACTATTGATAGTATTGAACGTATTGTGTTCAGTGCCTTGATAGATCAGAATGAAGAGTATAAATCCCTAAAACCAGAAATTCTTAATTTATTAAATGATTTTAAGGAAGAAATGATATTACGTAAACCTAATTATATAAAACTTAAAGAAGAATTGATTCAATGGAGCGAATTAAATATTGAAGATTTTAAAGAACTAAAATTAGACAAAAATAAAACTATCATTGAAAATCCTGAAAAAACCAGTCTTGAGAAGAAAAAGAAAAATAAAGATGAGAAAGAAATTGATGAAAAAGATAATCAAAATTTTAACATTTATGATGATTTCGATAATCTTGATAGTTTTATAGATGATGGCTTTGATGAATCTGGAGATGATTAACC
>JAGXNU010000193.1 GCA_019894815.1 Promethearchaeota archaeon | reverse complement strand
TCTTTTACCAGTGCCAATAAATATCTTCAGCGTGACCTAACATATTTTCAATATGTATCTTTTCTCCATCATCTAAAATTATATCGCCAGAATAAAAACCATGCATCAAGGAAGAGTTAAGATCTCTTTTTGGCATCTTTATCATGGAAAATTAAAAAAAGGAAAAAAAAATTAGTGTTCTATTTCTAAAATAATGGATTTGTATCCTTTCCCGCAATACACGCAAAAAACATTGCCATTTTCATACAATTTTTGTTGCATTTGCTCAGTAATTTGATTCCCACATTCACTGCAATAGGCAGCATCTGGTTGTATGGGAGACACTTGCTTTATAACAGGTGGGGTTTCAACTTCAGGTTTTAGTATTTGAGCATGTGATACCTCAGGTTCTATCTTTGATTCCTCCTCTTTTTTAACGGGGCGAGGGTTGCCAGTAATAGCATAATAGAGCTCTTCAAAGAGTTTATAAAGTCCTAAAAAGATTGCTTTTAAGAGAAGGTATACACCTTTAAGGATGTAATAGATCAAATATGCCACCCCTTTTAAAACGTAATAAACTACAACTACTGCAAGAATGAGAACTGCAACAGCACCTACTACTACCAATACTTGACCATAGATGGGGACGGATAAAAACCATTGTAAAAATTCTTGCCAATGCATAAAAGCTTGATCCGCAATTTCATTCCAATTAACCATTCACTTATCACCTTAATATTGTTAAATTATTCTTTTTTTTACTTAATTAAAAGGTGTTTAAAATGAATGATAAACTATATGGAGTCCAGTTTATGATTAGGAGTCCAATTTTTATTGATTAAAAATTAGGTTTATTTATTTTTTTAAATAGTATTCATGCATCATTTTAAGAGCTTTTATTGCATGATTTAATTGAGTCATGATTGATATATTATATTTTTCTGAATGTTTCAAGAAGTAATCAAAAACCCATCTCGAACCAAATACGCAGGTAATTATGGGTTTTCCTGTTTTTTTTGATAATGATTTCATGTCTCTTAGTTGCGGTGTAATAGGAAGGTTATATTTTTCAAGTGGCATCTTTGGAACTGCAAAGATATTGAGCAATGCATCCACGTTGGGGTCGTTAAATAGAGCATTCAACGAGGGTCGGAAGGTAGAGAATGAAGATGGTCCAAGATCGACAGGATTTCTGGCAGAGACCCAATTTGGTGATACCGATTTTATATCGTTGATTGTGGATTCATTAAGACTTGCCAAGTTTAAGCCATTTTTTTCAATTAAGTCACAAGCTAAAGAACCTAAACTCCCAGAAGATGTAGTAATAGCAATATTTTTTCCTCGAGGTAAAGGTTGAGTAGCAAAGGCATGAGCAATATTGAACATTTCATAGAAATTGTCAATTCGAAATACTCCAGGAATTTGGTTAAATAAAGCATTATAGATCTTATCATTACCTGCAATTGATCCTGTGTGGCTCTTGATCGCTATTGATCCTATTTGGCTACGCCCGTTTTTCATGACTAAGACTGGTTTTGACATGTTTTTTAATGTTGTTATAAATTTTGAACCTCTCTTTACACCTTCTATGTATAAAGTAATAACACTTGTTTCGGGGTCTTTTTCTAAATATTCAAGCATATCTATTTCATCAATATCAACCTTATTACCTATGGTGATGGTTTTTGAAAAACCAATATTCTGGCTAGCACCCCAATCAACAAATATGTTTCCTAAAACTCCAGATTGCGCTATTACAGAAATTTTACCTCCTTCTGGCACTTCATCAAAATCTATTTCTGTACTTGTAAACTTGTTTCTGAAATTAGTAATTCCGACACAATTAGGTCCCACAATTCTCACTTCATTTTTCTGTGCTATGCGTTCAATTTCTTGTTGTATTTCAATAAAATTTTCATCTCCTGTTTCAGAAAAACCAGCACTCTCAATTATTATTCCTTTGACCCCCTTTTCAACACAATTCTTTATCGCATCTAATACAAAATCATTTCTTACAATAATTATGGCTAGATCGACATGTTCATTAATATCTTTAATATTAGAATACGCTTTATGCCCGAATATCTCCTCTTTGCTAATATTTACTGGGAAAGTTTTAAATTGGGAATTCAGTAAGTAACTTGTCATCGAATGACCAAACTTTAAGGATTCTGAAGCACCTATAATTGCAATACTCTTTGGGTTGAAAAAAACATCTAATTCATCCATTATCTTCACTAACATTAATTTAAAATATATCTAAATCTATGATACATTTCACTTAAGCATTGAGATTTAAATCCAAAATTGAGTAGTTTAAATTATTCTATACAAAATAATTTAAAATATAAGAGGAGAACAAATTGAGTATTTCACAAAATTTCCCCAGAATAGTCCAGTCAATTAAAGTTTCTTGTCCTATATGTAATTCAAGAAAAGAAATTGACATTCCATTAGAGATCATAAATGAATCAAAACATTTAACAACCATATCCATTTCTAAAGGAATGATATGTGAACACCATTTTCAGTTATTCCTTGATAAAAATTTTGCGATTAGAGGATATCAAAAAGTTGATTTTCAAGTCAATGATGCGAAAGCACAAAAATCAAAAATGACTTTAGAAGAAATATACGAAGAATTCGCGGAATTCATCCCAGATGATAATATCACGTTTATCCCTTTTATAATAAAGGATAAAAGAAGATAGACTTATATAAAGAGAGGGAGTTAAAGAATAATGACTATATTGTTCAATATCTTCATTGAGCCAAACACTTTTTAATCAAAAACACCTAATAACCTTTAATAAATTAATTTATTAATGTATTCCTTGAAATTTTCTAAGAGATTTAGACAATGAATCTAGGAGGATTAATTAAAAAGGAATTTAGCAGAATTAAATCAGATAAACGAACTCTAATATTATTATTTGTTATTCCCATAATTCTGATCGTAATATTTGGACTTACTGCAGGAGGGGGTCCTACTAAATTTTTTACGGGAGCTGTCATTACCAAGGATGATATGCCAACACACGATGCTTTTCCTGAAAATTCTTCGATTCACGATGATACATTTATTTCTGTAATGGAACATAACACGACAAGTTGGGATCTCTATCGTTCCTTTAATACTACAAATCTTGAAGAATACAATGAAGCATTTCAAACTTGCTTATATTTCTTAAAAAATGAATTAATAGATGTCTTTATCAAAAGATATGGATCAAAATTAATTAATAGCAATTTTAATTAATATAATTAAAGATAATAATCATCGAAGAAATTGCGTAATTGGAATCCATCAATAACATGATGAGGATCTTAGATGAAAGGAAAGATTACATCTTTCAAAAGTGCCACCATTATAACAAAGATGTTTAGGGTTTGGGTTTTGAATTAACATTGGTAAAAGAAGGTTTCAAGTTGATTTCATGATATCAACTAAAGAGGTATTTTAATATGATTTCTGTTTTAATTGTAGAAGATGATTTGTCATTACAGCGTCTTTATGAAATGATGTTAAAAACATTTGGATTTAAAGTTTTAGCGAAAGCTAGTAATGGAAAGGACGCGATTGATGTTTTTATGTCTTTGGATAATAAACCGGATGTTATTTTAATGGATCATAGAATGCCCGTAAAAAATGGAATTGATACAACAATAGAAATTCTTAAATGCGATTCACATTCAAAGGTCATCTTCGTTAGCGCAGATAAATCAATTAAGAAAGAAGCTTTATCTATAGG
>JAGXNU010000192.1 GCA_019894815.1 Promethearchaeota archaeon | reverse complement strand
CAAAAGGATTTGCTATTACATCTTTAGGTATTTTATTTCGTTTAAATTCTCCAATATATTCAGAAGTAAATCTCATTAACTCTAATGCATGATTCATATCCATTGCATCCTTAACTGGAATATTCTTCAGGGTAGCAAATTCAAGAGTAGCTTTCTCATTCAATTCCTCTTCTTTCTTAAGAATATTTTCAAAGTTGGGGTGTAAATGAATTGATTCTATATTTAGCATATTAGTAAGGAAGGAAATTTCACCTTTTTTTTAACTATTTATCTATTATAAATTCAAATTATTATATTTAATGATATTGGGCGTTTTTTATATGTATTAAAGGAAGTAAATCTGAAATTCAAATCATATTTTTTAAATTATTTTTCTTTTTCCTTTTTAGTCTCAACTTTATCATTTCGTTTAAATTTTAGTTTCTTATCTCTTAATTCCAATGATGATTCTTCACTCCTCAAGATTTTAAACACATTCTTTTGATTCTCGTTTTTTTGAAAGGTTTTTTCTAATTCTTCTTCTATATCATCATCAGATAATTCTTTATCATCCATTGCTATCCCAAATCCTTTAAAGACTTCTTTTTAATAAGTTTTACGATTCTTTTCTCTAGAAATCCATTAATAGAAGCAACTACGAAATTTAATCCATCGAATTAAAGCCGTAAACTTTTGATTTTATAATTTTCATATACGAGAACTTCAGAAATCTTAAATCATTTAATTTTTAAAAAATAAATTGTAGCCCTTCTAACCTTATAATAATTTTCTCTACAATTAGAAAGATTTCTATAATATTATCCTACTTCTTAAAGAAGAAGGTTTCTTCTTTATTTATTATGACTGAAAATTGGGAAATAAAAGGAAAAAATGTCATGATTACTGGTGCTAATTCTGGGATTGGAAAAGAGACTGCTGTAGAATTAGCAAAACGTGGTGCCAAGATTATTATGGTCTGTCGAAACGAGCAACGAGGTAAAGATGCTAAACAAGAAATAATTGAAAGAGCAAATTCAAATGAAGTTGAATTAATGATCGCAGATTTGGCAGATCAGAATTCAATTAGAAAATTTGCACATGACTTTAAACAAAAATATGATAAATTAAATGTATTGATTAATAATGCAGGTCTAATTTTAAGAGAGCGAGTACTAACCTCCGAAGGGTATGAGATGACTTTAGCTATAAATCATCTTGGACCTTTTTTGCTTACAAATTTATTACTTGATATCATAATAGTTTCAGCTCCTTCAAGAATAATAAGTGTTTCATCTGCAGCTCATAAATTTTCTAATTTAGATCTTGACAACGTCAATTTAGAAAATAAATTTAGTTCTTTTAGAGCATATGGAAATTCTAAGCTCGCAAATATCTTATTTAGTCAAGAACTTGCTAGAAAATTAAAAGGAAAAGGAGTTACCGTAAACTCACTCCATCCAGGAGGAGTAAAATCTAATTTTGCGATGGATACCTATTCAAAAATTGGAAAATCTCTATATTCCATTCCCAGAATATTTATGATTAGTCCTCAAAAAGGAGCAAGAACTTCAGTTTATCTTGCTAGTTCCCCTGATGTAGCTAATATAACGGGAAAATATTTTTCGAAATCAAAAATCGCAAAAACATCTAAAGTTTCACAAGATGAGGTATTACAAAAGAAATTCTGGAACTTAAGTTTAAAAATGGTAGGGTTGGATTAATCAAATTTATTTATCTTCTCCTTTTTTCAGTGGGAAGATCAATTACATTCCATTACTTTTTTGATGCATTTCATCTTGAATTAGCTTCATTTACTTCTATAACTTCAAAGTTGGGAATATTCTCGTGGAAAAATAAGGGTTTTATCTATACTCATCTCCACAGTCCCCAATAATTGTGAAGAGATCGTTGGATTTGTCAGTTATTCGAGCAATTTGATTTAAATCATCCTCATCTAATGAAAAAGAGAATATTTTTAAATTGTCTTCAATGTGTTCAGAGATACCTAATCTAACACCAATAATTGCTCCTCCAACAATTGGATTTTCAAGAACATATCTTGTGGCAACATTAGCGATACTAACATTATGCTTCTCGCTTATTTTTTTTAATATTTTTAATAATTCTTGAAAAAGTGTCCAATCTTCCCATCTATCTATCATGCTTTTATACTTTTGAAGAGATGCAGTATATAGTTGACTTCTGTACGGTTCAGGTTGGTTTAAATATTTTTCACTCAATAAACCACCTGCTAGAGTCCCATATGCGAGTAATTTAATATTGTTTTTTGCACAGAATTGAGTCATCAATTTTTCAGGACGTTTATCAATAATCGAATATTGTACTTGATTTGAAATTATTTTAATGCCCAAATCAACAAATTCTTCTAAATGAGACGTATCAAAATTAGTAAGGCCCAAATTTTTAATAATACCCTCTTCTCGAAGTTCATTGAGATATTCCATTGCTTTAAGATAGTTATTATCTGAATAGTCCCACCAGTGGAATTGAACCATATCCAACGATTCCATTCCCATTCTTTCCCTGGAAATATCAATTGCACTTTCTACAATCTTTCGAGTTATTTTTTGCGGTCTTGGAACCCATTTTGTGAAAAATTTTAGATCTTTCAGAATCTCTTCTTTTCCTCTTATTTGGAGCTCGGTCCTAAAAACTTTAACAAAATCCTCAGCAGGACCATAATGATCGGCTAAATCCCATGTTATAAATCCCTTACTTACGAGAAGATCCATACTTTCAATTGCTTTTTGGGGTTTAATTTGACCATGTCCTCCTGAAACTTGCCACATACCATTTAAAATTTTAAATATTTTCAAATCTTTTCCTAAATTACTCATCATATTTGTATTAACATTCATATCTTACATCTCTAATAATGAGTTTAAAAAAAATAAAAAAAAATTCTATCCGGTTGGAGAGAATACTCCTCCGAACACCAACCAAGCTAGAAATGATTTAGAGACAAGACTAAGTACAATGTACATTCTTTCACCATATAAATAATCTTTCCATTTACCCACGCCTTTATATTGTAGGATCATATTGATTGCAAAAGTGTTAAAGAATATCAGTTCAATTACATAAATCCAATATACAAAACCGGGAATCTCTCCGCCATTTACTCCTGTGTTAATGAAATATGCTGTAATAACGATCCAAGGAACAGCTCCCGCTATAACACCAAGATAGTAAGCTGTCCATCTAACTTTTTCCTTCAATTTTCTCGTATATACGTTTTGAAGTTCCATCATTAGACCGAACATATTCATTAAGGCATTTGATATAAAGATCATGAATAAAGCCCAGAAATCTAAGACTCCAAAGAATAAAGCGATAAGCAAGATCATGATCGAGCTTGAAAGACCATATTCAAACCATCGAACCTTATTTATTCCTTTCTTTAGATCTCTATTATATACTTTATTCAACGGATAAGCTATTAGAAAGTGTGCGATCGCAGATAAGAGTAGGAATGTTCCAACAAACGCACCTAGAGCCGTGAAAGCAAATATCACTTCAGGATTTGGAGAAAGGGTAGGTGGGGGACCAAGATCAAATTCTAAATAGAAAGTATAAATATTTATAGAAAAATCTAAAAAAGGCAAAAATCCAAAGAAAACCATCAGTAATCCTTGTACTAAATGTAAAATCATTGCATTTCGATTGAATTTTTTCAGATAATCAAAAGTTATCTCTGATTTTGGGATTAACCATTCATCTTCATTTTTTATAGAATTCATAATCTTAATGATTCCGCC
>JAGXNU010000191.1:3522-3795 GCA_019894815.1 Promethearchaeota archaeon | reverse complement strand
GACCGTAAGTTTGAAAGGCAATAGATATAAAGTATAAAATACCCGTGCTTATTCCACCATATATTATTTTTTTATTAAAGCCCTTAAAGCGATAGATTATTGGAATGACTCCAATAAGTGCAATGCTATACCTTAAAGTTAAATACGCATAAATGGGTAATTCCTTTGTTACTGTTTTTGTGATTATGAATGAAGTTCCCCAAAATACGGTTGTAAGTATTAAAGCGGTTAATGCAAAGCCTTTTTTTTTTGGAGAGACTGTTTCTTCCATCA
>JAGXNU010000191.1:0-3512 GCA_019894815.1 Promethearchaeota archaeon | reverse complement strand
CGTTTTATTCACGTGTAGCATTTTTCCATGCATAATTATTATTTATAAAGGATATATTTCTATATTATTCAACAAGAACCTCAAATCACTCAAAATTATGGAAATAAAAAGTTGAATCATGCCAAAATCTTATAGTGAAATTAATCAAAAAATAAAAAATGGAGATGTAGTAGTAGTTACTGCTGAAGAAATGATCAAAATTGTGGAAGATCAAGGTGAACAGGTAGCTGCTGAAGAAATAGATGTGGTGACTACAGGAACATTTGGTCCAATGTGTTCAAGTGGTGCTTTCCTTAATTTTGGACATTCAGATCCCCCCATTAAATTAGAACATGTATGGTTAAATGAAGTTCATGCATATCATGGAAATGCGGCGGTAGATTGTTATATTGGAGTCACAAGAATGGCAGACATTAAGCCATTTGATTATGGAGGTGGAAACGTTATTGAAGATCTCGTATCAAGAAAATCAATCAGATTAAGGGGCACTTCATATACGACTGACTGTTATCCTTTAGAGGAGATTGATACATATTTCACCATTGATGATCTAAATCAAGCAATATTGTGCAATCCTCGAAATGCATATCAAAAATACGTGTGTGCTGTTAATAGTACTGATAAAACAATTTATACTTACATGGGTAAACTTTTACCAAACTTGGGGAATGCCCATTATGCGGGAGCAGGGTGTTTAAATCCACTATGTAATGATCCAGATTATGAAACGATTGGAATAGGCACTAGAATTTTTCTAGGAGGAGGAATAGGCTATGTCATGGGAGAAGGGACACAACACGATCCAAAAAACGGATTCGGAACCCTATTCCTAAAAGGAGATCTCAAGCAAATGAAACCAGAATATCTTCGAGGAGTTAATTTTGAAAAATATGGTCCATCGATGTCAGTGGGTGTAGGAATCCCAATTCCCATTCTTAATGAAAATCTTGCACGCAAAACCGCCATAAAAGATGAAGATATTGAAACTGAGGTTATAGATTATGGAATACCTAGAAGAAATCGTCCCGTGTTAAGGAAAGTTAATTATAAAGAATTAAAATCAGGTAAAATAGATATAGATGGTAAAGAAGTAAAAGTCTCTTCACTTTCCTCACTATTTTACGCTCGAAAAATAGCAAATGAGTTAAAAACGTGGATCGAGGACGGAATATTTTTCTTGAATCCACCAGCAGAAAATTTGCCAACAAACACAACTTACAACCCAATGAAACAGGTTTCTGAGCTAAAATTCGTCAAAGATTTGAAAAAACCAGCAGTTACATGTTTTGACGATTGTGATATTAAAGTGGTCGCAGAAAAAATAATTGAAGAAAATACAAACCATATCGTAATTATAGACAAAGACCGGTATTTGATTGGCATCGTGACTAGTTTTGACGTTACAAAAGCAATCGCAAGAGATAAGTCACATATAAAAGATATAATAACTAAAAAAGTTATCATTGCAAAAGATAATGAACCTGCCGAAGTAGCAGCAAGGAGAATGAAAATGAATGATATATCCGCTTTACCAATAATCAATGATGAGAAGCAAGTTATTGGAATCATAACGTCTGAGGAGCTGATGTAAGATAACGATTATAAATTGCATGCTTCCTTTGGCTATTATCAGAGATATTGATGATTACTCAAAAATCATCAATGAAATCTTAAAATATAACATTACATTCAATATTTTAAAATTTACGACTGGATCGAGTGGAGTTAATCTATTATTGGATGTACCAGAAGATAAGATTAAAATGATTACTGACGCTCTAACTCAAAATAAAGTAGTAGTAAATAAAAAAGGAAGGGTTATTGTAGATGATGATAAATGTATAGACTGTGGAGCTTGTCTTTCTTTATGCCCTACAGATGCACTCTACTTTGATGAATCATTAAGACTTAAATTTTCATACGAAAAATGTATTGGTTGCCTAATTTGCTTAGATTCTTGTCCAAGAAGAGCAATTGAAGAAATGTAATTCTATTTAATCATTTGTAATTATTTCAAAAATTTCTTCTAAGCGAGGAGTAGTTCTTCGCAAGGTCAAGCATCTTTCTTGTTCACACCCAAGTAATATAGCTATGAGTTCGTTAAGATGAATTGTTGGAATTTCGAGCTTATCCCCAAACCACTTGTTCATTTTTTCCCTGTACTCTGGTTTACTTAATGTATATAAACACGTGGGACAAGGCATGAGAAGAAAATCGGCTCCAACATTTTCTGCGCTTTTTAGTTTATCGTGCGTTATTTTTAATGCTTCTCGGGGGTTAATTAAAATCTGTGAAGCCCCCCATCCACAACAACTTTCTTTTTCTTGATAATCTAAAGCTGTTCCTCCAAAAAGTTCTACAAGTTCATCTAATTTAGTTTTATCTTTTAAATATCCTTCCACACTATTCTTATCGCGAGACAAATTAAGATAGTGACATCCATAATGGACAGCTACTTTCAACCCTTGTAAATTATATTTTAAGGAATTAAGAACTTCATTTCGAATCAAATAAATAAAATCTAAATCATGAATTAATCGTAAACTCGGATTTTCAAGGATTTTATATTTTTGACGGTCTACATTTTCACCCATCTGTTTTTTTAGATCATCTAATATTTTTTCAGTTTTTTTAAATACTTCAGGAGTTTTTAAGAAATCACGTCCCCTCATGAGAGAATTATAACAACCATTACAACTAATCAAACAAATATCTGATTGAGAATTTAGTTCATGCAAATTTCTTTCATTAATAGCAGCAAATTGGGCTCTAGTTATTAAATTTCGCTGAAAAAAGGTACCACTACAACAAGATTGACCCTCAGACACGCTTACTTTTAAGTCAAGTTCATTAGCAAGATCTAAAATGCCGTATCTTACACCAGGAAAATATTTTTCAAGGCAAGCTTTAAATACACACAATTTTTTATCTTTAAAGAAATCAAGAGGGGAATCTGGGTAATTCCTTTCTATTTCCTCTAAGTTCAGAGCAAGTTGACTAAATTCCATGGTGAAATATTATCTCTTTTTAGTTTTAATCTTATTCTTATTACCTTTACTAGCTTTAAAAACATATTTGATTCGAGCGAAATTACAAATTACGTTTAATTCTTTAACTCTTTCAGCTGGAAGCGCTTCTCCCAGTGGTTCTTCAACAACAACTCCAGAAGTAAGAAAGCGTTCAGACATCTCAACATATTTTCTTAAATCATTATATTTCGGACCAAATCCTTTCTTGAATGATTCATTTCTTAAATTAATGATAAGTAATGGAATATCAATTCCGTCTCTTGGACACACTCGCTTACATCTTTCACATAAATAACAATACCAAATATCCGAATCTTTTAATACGCTCTTATCTCCTCGTAAAACTTTTCTTATAATTTTTCTGATGTTGAAATTTGAGATTTTTGCGGCCGGGCAATCACCCACGCATTTACCACAAGATGTACATTCAATAATATTCTTATTTTCTTCTATATCCTCTACTAACTCTTTAAAAAAATCCCA
>JAGXNU010000190.1 GCA_019894815.1 Promethearchaeota archaeon | reverse complement strand
TCCTGGAGACGCAGCAGGATCCATTGCATAACTTGAATCATAATATCTTTCATGGAATACAATTTTCATTTTATTATCACTAGATATATATTTCTCCTAATTACATTTAATATCTATGGATAACGGGATAGATTTAAATTTTAAAATAAAAACTCAAAAAAATAATAATTTTATAATCTTTTTCTCAAGATGTCGATCATATCTTTTGTCATTTTTTGTAAATCGTATTTTGGATTCCATTCCCATTCTGCTCTAGCGAGTGAATCATCTATGGACATAGGCCAAGAATCTGCGATTGCTTGTCTGAAATCTGGTTTATAATCGATCTTAAACTCTGGGACGTGTTTCTGTATTTCTAAAGCTAATTCACCAGCTGAAAAACTCATTCCAGTAACGTTATAAACGTGTCTTTTTAATTTCGAAGGATCTGCTTCTAATAAATTTAACATGCATTTAGTGCAATCTGGCATGTACATCATTGGTAATCTAGTTTCTTCCTTGAGAAAACATGTGTATTTTTTGTTCTTAATAGCCTCATAGAAAATTTCAACCGCATAATCAGTAGTACCTCCTCCTGGAAGTGTTTCACTACTAATTATTCCCGGTAACCTCATTGAACGTGTATCAAGCCCATATTTTTGATGGTAATATTCAATCAAAAGTTCACCAGATACTTTAGATATTCCATACATGGTTGATGGTTGCAAAATGGTTTCATTTGGTGTATTTTCTCTTGGAGTTGATGGACCAAAGGCAGCTATAGAACTTGGCCAAATTATTCTATCGATACTATAGGATCTAGCTGCTTCTAAAACATTTAAGAGCCCATTAATATTGATATTCCAAGCTGCTTGAGGCATTTTTTCGCCAGTTGCAGATAAAAGTGATGCCATGTGAAAAATTGTATCAATGTCTCGTTCATATATGACTTTAGATAATGTATCTTTCTGGAGAGCATCTAGATAAATTACAGGTCCCCCTTTAGTTATAATTTCTGGTAATGGAGTTCTTCTCCCAGTCGCAATTACATTTTCAGAACCATAAATCTTCCTTAATGCTGGAACGAGCTCCGATCCGATTTGGCCAGCAGCTCCAATTACTAAAATTCTTCTCATTTAGATCATTTTAGATAATAAAAGTTAGTGTAAAATCATAATTCTATTAACTAAAAAAGGTTTATCACTTCAATTCCATTACTTTCCCTAATGAATTAGATGAGAAAAACTAATATAGTTTTCTAAATAACTTAACCTTAATCTCAAAGTATTTTATTATATTAAGGTGATTAAATGGTAAAAAGAGATCCAGAAGCATTTCTCAAAGAAGAAATGACAGAATTAAGGAAAAATAATTTGGAATGGATTATTAGACACCTAGAGGCTGGATCAAGACCTCACTCGATAGTCGACGGTCGCGAAGTTCTCATGCTTAATACCAATAACTATCTTGGACTCGCAACTCATCCTAAGATCATTCAAGCAGCAATAGATGCGACAAAAAAGTACGGTGCGGGTGCAGGGGCAGTTCCAGTTATTGCGGGTACATTTGATTTAACTAGAGAATTCCAAGAAAAATTTGCTAAGTTTAAAGAAGTTGAGGCTTCAATTTTATGTCAAACAGGATTTGCAGTTAATTCGGGATTAATTCCCATATTGGTTGGAAAACCAGATATAGTAGTTTCAGATGAATTAAATCACGGTTCTATTATTGATGGAGTAAGGTTATCAGGAGCAGGCCGTATTATTTATAACCACAATGATGTTGGAGATTTAGAGAGACAATTAAAAGAGGCTGAAAAGCAAAATCCTAGAAGAATATGCATCATAACTGATGGTGTTTTCTCGATGGATGGTGATATTGCACCATTAGGTGGAATTGCTAAAGTGGCTGAGGAATTCGGAGCAATGATATTCGTAGATGATTGTCATGGTGAAGGTATATTGGGGAATGGTAAGGGAATTGTCGCTCATTTTAATTTACAAGGAAAAGTTCACGTTGAAGGTGGATCAATGAGTAAAGGTTTTGGGGTTTTTGGTGGTACAGTTGCAGGTTCAAAAGATTTGATTGAATTTTGTGCCAATAAAAGCAGAACCTATTTACTTAGTACGGCGCATCCGCCTGGCGTTGTCGCAGCGAATATAAAATCTATTGAAGTAGTTGAAACTGAGCCTGAACATTATAAACGGGTGTGGGAAAACACAAATTATTTCAAAAAAGAAGTTCAAAATATGGGATACGATACTGGAAGATCAGAAACACCAATTATTCCTTTGATTATTGGCGATCCTGGTAAAGCGCAAGAATTAGCACGAGTTCTTTTCGAAGAAGAAGGGATCTATGGCACGCCAATAGTCTTCCCAATGGTCGCTCGAGAGCTCTCAAGAATAAGAGTACAAATGAACGCCTTACTAACTAAAGACGACTTGAACACAGCTTTAAGTTCTATCGAAAAAGTTGGTAAGAAATTAGACATAATTTAAAATTTCATTTTTTATTTTTTGAAGAATCTAACTAAAGAGCAAAATCAGCGGATTCAAGTATCTTGATTTAAGTCTTTCCGTATGATTTAATTATGAATGATAGGTAGCAAAATAAATAGTTAAAAAAATAAGAAAATTAGACTTTTATAGGGGCTTTGCTAAAATTGCTTTAACCCTGAGCTTATCAAACAAACTCGTTGGCATGGGCTTTATCAAACATACTGTATCAGCACCACGTCCCGTTCCTCCAATACAGATCACATCTTTCTGTATATCTGATATTAATCCTGCATCTGCAGCCATAGACGCAATTTCCATGCATACTTTTACTCCTTGACTAAAATTTACCCTGAGAAATTTAGCCATTATTTCAACTGGCATCCATTGTTTTAGAGAAAGCCGGAAACTTCGAGATACAGCGGCTAATGCATGAGTAGTTGTGAATATCTTCAAACCTTCAGCCGTAAGTTTTTCTCTTAGTTCTTCTGGAAATTCTTGTTTTTTATCTAATCCTGCGAAATAGCATGAGTGCGTTATAATGATACTATTATATTTACTTGGAGGAAAAATCTTCAGTGCTTTTTCAGCTGTCATTCCAGTAGTACTTGCAATGATTATATCTTTTATTGAAAATTCATCTACATATTTTTTAGCAATTTCCAAGGCTTTATCCGTATTATGTGGTCCTCCTTTCTCAAAATAAGTAACTTCTAAACTTAAATCAGCCAATTTTTTCACTCTTATTTAAATTTTATATTGAAATTGATACGTTTCATAATTAAAAAAGATTGAATAAAATTACTCTTTTTTTTGTCTTGAAATTTATTTGTTCGTGGAAGCACTCCTGCGAGCATGAAGTCACGAAAGTTCGGCGGCGCTTTATTTTTTTAAGACTTCAACAAATTGATTTGCAAAATCCCTTATTTGTTCCCAATCTCGGTAATCATGCAATTTTCCTTCAGGATCCTCGATTCCCGGGTCTTCTTTCAAGGAAGCAATTATTATTTTTCGAGTCATTCCCGATATAGGAGAGCCTTCCCTCAAATCATATACCCCCCCGAAGGCATCTATGAGTGCAGATTTGATTGAATACTTGTAATCGAATATTTTTATTGAAATGATCTCAAACAATTTTATAAATTATTTTATCGATATTATAATTTGATTTAAATAAAATTAAATGATGGGTGATAAGATTAATTGAGGAATAAAAATATAATTAGAAAAATAATGTTATTTCTGATAGTATTATGTCCTAGTTTAGGTATTTTCTTCCTAATGGCATTTACTGTTATAGGATGAGGTCATTTAGCGAGCAATCCTACTC
>JAGXNU010000018.1 GCA_019894815.1 Promethearchaeota archaeon | reverse complement strand
TTACACCGCTAGCTCCCTTTCCTATGGCCCTCATCATCAAACTTGGCGTAACTCTACCCGTACAATTAATTCTAATCGGCCTGATGGTTGCAGGATATTGTGCCCGGATGGTTCCAGCCATATCACCTGCTCCATACCCTCATTTCCAACACATGAACGCTATAATCTTTACTTGTTCTTTTACAGTCATTTGTTTAATACCTCTCTATATTTCTTCAAGAATTGCATCTATTTGTTTTTCATATTGGGGTTCACGATAATATCTAAGTGTAATAGCCTCGGAAGGACAATTAGCCAAGCAAGAACCACACCCTCGACAGAGGATCTCATCTACATCAGCTCCATCTGGTTTTATTGAAATCGCATTATAAGGACAATTTAATTCACATAAACCACATTTTGCACATGTTTCCTTATCCACAGTAGCTCGAATTAACATGATCCTATATTTATCTTTTCCCATTATACGAGTTACTGATGATGCGGCAGCTCTTCCTTGTGAAATAGACTCTGAGATTGATTTAGGTCCTTGTGCTACTCCAGCAAGTACGATACCAGGAATTTTTGTATCAATTGGATTTAATCGGGAATGAAATTCCTTGAAAAAACCATCTTGACTGGTTTCAAGCTTTAACATTCTTCCAATTTTCTCAACACCTTTTGCAGGCATCATTGCACAAGATAAAACAACCATATCAAACTCAATTTCCTTTAAACCGGAATTTGAGAGAGTATTTTGTATTATCACTTTGAGATTATGGGTTTCTGGGTCTTCATAGATCTTCGAAACATTCGTTCGGATATATTTTATACCTTCCTTCCTTGATGCCGTATAATATTCTTCATAATCTTTTCCTGCTGCTCGAATATCCATGTATGCTACACTGATATCTGCGTCGGGATAGTGTTGTTTGATTAATTTCGTATTTTTAATTGATATCATGCAGCATACACCAGCACTGCAATATGTTTGTTTATTCAAATCTCGTGAACCAACACATTGTATGAATAATATACGTTTTGGTGTCTTCCCGTCTGATGGTCTAGCAAGATGTCCTACAGTCGGACCATTAGGAGCAAGCAGCCTTTCAAGTTTCATTTGAGTTATCACGTTAGGATACACATTATATCCCAAATATCCCGTTTCAGGTTCATATTCGTCCCACCCCGTTGCCACAATAATCGTACCAGCTTTAATTTCTACTATTTCATCTTCTTGATTGAAATCAATAGCATTTACCTCGCAAGCTTTTTCACATAATCCGCACTTTATACATCTGCTCATATCAATTTGCGCTTTATTAGGAACTGCTTGAGCAAAGGACACATAGATTGCTTTCCTACTATTCATTCCTTCATTGAATTCGTCATACCCATACGAAGGACAAACTTCAAAGCAAGCTCCACATCCATTGCAATCATTATTTACGTACTTGGCAATTTTTCTAATTTTAACATCGAAATTTCCTACAAATCCAGATACTTCTTCGACTTTACTGTAAGTATAGAGATTCATATTGGGGACTCTAGCTGCTTGAAGCATGACAGGACCGAGGATTCAAATGCTACAATCATCAGTAGGGAAAGTTCGGTCGAGCATTGCCATCTTACCCCCTATAGTGGGGCTTTTTTCTACAAGATGTACTTCAAATCCCTCATCCGCTAAATCAATTCCGGCGCTTAATCCTGAAACTCCACCTCCAATAATTAACGCTCTTTTTGTGACGTCAACTTCTTTTACAAGTATTTTTTCTAATGTTGCAGCGCGAGCTACTCCAGATTTGATTGCGTCTTCCGCAGTATTTTGAGCTCCCAATTTATCTTGTCGATGTACAAAACTTGCATGTTCTCGAATGTTAACAAATTCTAAATATGAAGGATCAATGTTCATTGATTCAAGAACGCTTTTAAAAACGGGTTCATGAGTTTTAGGAGTACAAGATGCGACAACGAGTCGATTAGCATTACTCTCGAGCATTTTCTCTTTTATAAACTCAGCACCTGGTTCAGTGCATAGACTGATATAATCTGAGGCATCCACTACATTAGGAAGTTTCTTGGAAAATTCGGAGAGAGCTTTCGTGTCAATAATTTCAGCAATATTAATTCCTCAAGCACAAACACTAACAAAAATCCGTATTTCTTCAGTATTTTTTGTAATCTCTGCTTCTACCATTGCATATTCTACCTTTGTTTTTTTTTTAGATATCCTCCTATCATTTCATAATAACATGACATAATATTTCAAAAATTTTTTACATTTAAAATATCTTATGAGAAAAAAGTAATTTTAAATCAAAAATCTTTTATATATCTTTTATAAGTTATCAAATTAAAAATCATTTTATATTAATTAAAAAAAAAAATTAAAGTCACTGGTTATAATAATAATGCTATTAAATATGTTTCAAATAAATGGAGGTTCCTCAACTGGTTTAATAATTACTTATTCGATTGTTGCAGGAGCAACATTTCTTTTCATGATATTATTTTTAAAATTAGGATTAGCATCTGTTAAGTCTAAAACTAAGAAAGGATTTAAGCTGTTAGCTATAAGTATTTTAATTCAATTATCCATGATTGCTTTGCTAGCTTCTCCATTTATCCTTATGGGATTTGCTGCTGGAGAATTTGATAAAGAACCTTCTCCTGTTTTAATAATATTTGCTATTGTACTGGCAATATTTATGGATCTTAATATTATAAACATCCTTCATAAAACGGGATTGAAAAGAGCTATACTATGTTTCTTTTTGATGATCATTCCACTAGTTGCTGGAAGTGTTGTTGGGGTTTTATTGGGAAGATTTAATCTTATTATTCCTATTTGAATTTTAAAACTTTATTAATATCTCTATTCATCTTCTCTACTTCAAATCTTGCTGCTTTTCCATATTGTGAAGGGGAAAATTGTTTGTAATTGTTATATGCATAATTAATGTTTCTAGAAGAATTAACGATCCCACCTAAGCCTTCCTTATTAAAACTGGGTAATATATTATTAATAGTAGCTCCTTGCGCACCAAATCCAGGCAATAAAATAAAGGAGTGTTTTACTAATTTTCGAATTGCATTTAATTCTTCGGGAAAAGTAGCACCAACAACAACACCTAAATTATTAAAGTCGGAGAATGTGGATAGTTTTTTACTCCATAAATCCACGAGTTTTGCCATATGTACATAATTACGTTCGAGTTTTACATCGTTAACCATAATTTCGGTCGTTGCCTTATTAACATCCTCAAGTTTTATACTAAATAAATCTTGGAAATCTTGACTACTCGGATTAGATGTTTTAACTAAAATAAATAATCCTTTTTCAGGATATTCTTCTATATATGGTCGAATTGAGTCAAAACCTAAATAACCATTCAAAGTACACGCGTCTGCGTCATATTCCTTGAAAGTTGAGTCAGCATATGCTTTCGAAGTCGAACCTATATCATTGCGTTTAGAATCCAATATGACAACTAAATCATTTTTGTGAGCGTATTTTATTGTCTTCTTTAACGCACGCAAAGCATTATATTTCTCATAGAATGCAATTTGAGGTTTGATAACAGGGATTAAGTCACACGTATTATCAATTATAGTTTTGTTGAACTCTAATATAATTTCATTTGGATTATCAAATTGTTTCACTAAATAACGGGGAATCTCTCCTTCTTGTTCTAAACGGGGGTCTAATCCCACGCATACTACGCTAGTTTTATCCTTGATTAACTCTATTAATCGTTCCGCAAAATACATGATATATCATAAAGAGTTATAACTGTTACTTGTCATAATAAACTTTCAAGTATATACCTTTGGTAAATATCATGTTCAATCTACTTCAAAATTAAAAAATTTAAATATGATATTTCAATATAATATTATGAATGATTATTCGAATAATTATTCAATTACTCAGAAAATAAAAAATAAAAAGGAATTAGTGTTAAAACTTAAATTAAACTAAAAATAAAAATTGGGGTTAGCTCTACGTTAGTAAACGAAAGTTATGAAGATTATCTAAAAGCCATCTTTTTAATTTCAAGACATAAAAAAGGAGGATGGGTCTCTAATTCTGAGATCTCCGATTATTTAGGTATCAAACCTGCTTCAGTATCTGGAATGCTACATAAATTAAAGGATAATGAATTCATCGTGTGGAAACCAAGAAGTTCTATAAGATTAACGCAAAATGGAAAGAATCTTGCTACGCAAGTAATCAAAAACTATAAAAAATTAAAAGATTTTTTCATTTGCATCTTAAAATTAGATGATAAAGACCTAATCGATACTTTGTGTTGTGGTATTGAGCATCACATTACACCGGAAGTCAGAAAATCTATAGATAACTTATTAATCTAACCATTTATTCGATAAATAAATCTCTGATTTGAGAATCTTTTCCTTTTCAAAGATTTTTCATTAATTCATACAATATATTCATTAAATTTAATATCCATTATCCTCTCAGAAAATGTTAAAAATCTTTAGCAATTATCTATGTTGTTAAATACAGATTAAAAAAGATAGTGATTTATATAGAAAAAATATTGGTTCTAATCTTAATTAAAGACGATCCAGAAAATATTTGTGCAAAATGCTGTAAAACGATACAAGTTATTGATAGAATGATGGAAGAAATTGCTGAATTTAAGGATAAAGTTGAGATTATATATAAAGATACCTCATCAAAAGAGAATAATGGTAAATATAGAAACCTTGAAAGGCCTGTCGTTATAATAAATGATGGGGTATTTTCTGAAGGACATGTACCCATTATAAAAAAACTGAGTAGAGAATTATTCACAATATTAAAAAAATCTTAATAGATTTACACATTTTTAAATAAATGATATATCTTCATACTCTGAATTTTCCGGATCTTTTCTAGTAATACCTAGATCCCGTACTACATGATTCAATTTTATAAACGCTTCTTTCACGAATTTCTTATTTTTTGCACCTGTACAAACAACTTTTCCCGTAGAAAATATCAGGAAAACAGTTTTAGGGTCTGCCATGCGGTAAATTAATCCTGGAAAGACTTCTGGCTCGTACATGGCATTTTCCATTATAGTTGCAGCTAAATTTAAATCAATAAATGTGTGTAAATCTCCACTTGCGACAATATTCTGAATCGTGATTTCTGGATTAGATACACTAATTCCTGCTTTTTTAATAGCTTTTACAATTTTTTCTACTCCAGGGCTTGCCTCATCTGCTCTTCTAAGTCCTGTAATAACCATTTTTCCCGTAGAGAATATAAGAAATGTTGCTTTTGGGTCAGTAATTCTCATGACAAGACCCGGAAACCTTTCAGGATTATACTCTGCATCTTCAAATTTGCGGGCGATTTTGGTGAGGTCAATTTTTTCAGAAATCTCCATCACAACTGTGGCTACAACATTTTCGATTTTATAGTCTAATTTTAAATCAGATTCATCTTTTTTTTCTACCATAATTTAATACCTAATTACCTAAAAGAAATAATTGTTATTTAATAATATAATAAATTAGAATTATTCTGTAAATAAATCTTTGATCTGATTAGCGATTTTTTTTCCATGTGCTATTTTTTACTATACGAAATCAAGAGGATAATATCAAAGTAGGAGAAATCTGAAACCGATAATTCAAATTAAAAAGATTTTTTATATAAATTTCATCTAAGCGGCGAATTCTTCAATGATGTTATAAATTTCTTCAATTAAAGAATCGATTTTTATCGTTTTTTGCTTTTCATTTTTCATGTTCTTTATCGTGACTTCATTTTGTTCCATTTCTTTAGAACCAATGATTAGTAAGATCAAAACTCCCATTTCATTCGCTTTACTTAATTGATTTCCTAAATTTTTGAATCTATAATCTATGATGCAAGGGAATTCCTCATCACGAACTAGTTTTGCTAATTTAAGAGCATATTTTGAAACTTTTTTATTAATTGATGCGATATAGATTGTATCGGTATAGTCTTTCTTTCGGACTTCTTCTGGTATCAAATTATAGGTTTTTAAGAATAAGGAGAGCATCAATGTCCCCATACCAAATCCCGTTCCGGTAATTTGTTCATCTGAGAAAAGGGATAGTAAATCATCATATCTTCCTCCTCCAAAAATACTTCTTCTATTTTCCGTTCCCATATCAAATACTTCATATACAATACCAGTATAATAATCCAATCCACGGACTACGTTAGGTGAAAAACTACAATATTCTGAGATTTTGGCATCATCCAACAGTTTGATAAATCCATTTAGTTCTTTATATCCCTCAGTTTCAAAAAATTCTTCTGGAATTGTATCAAACTTTGATAATAAGCCATTTAAGTTTTCAGCATCCTTTATTTTATAGATTCCTTGCACGATTGATTCATCTTGGAATGAATCGATGACAAATTTTTCAAACTCATCTACTTCCATCTTATCAGATTTATCTATAATTTTATATATCAATGATAACTTCCCTTTAGGCACTTTTAAAACGATCTCACAAAGGGCATCTATAAACCTTCTATTATTATAGCAAATTTGAAATTGGCTCGGATTAGCTCCAAATTGCTTGAAAATGTCAACAATTATGCTAAAGATCTCTAAGTCAGCAAATAAGCTCTCTTCTCCTAATATATCGAAATTTATTTGCTTGAACTGTCTTTTACGCCCACGTTGCGGCCTTTCATACCGAAAACACGTTGGAATGGAGTACCATCTTATTGGTTTTTTAAGTTCTTGACTTTTTTTCGCAATCATGCGTGCTAAGCTAGGAGTTAATTCAGGAATTAAAATGAGTTTTTCGCCTTCTTTTTTCTCAACAATAAATGATTGCTCATTCACTAGTTCTTCAGATGATTTCGCGGCAAAAATTTCAATGGGTTCTAATTGTGGACTCTCGAATTCTTCGAATGAGTACTGTTCAGCCACATCACGAATATTTTCAATAATCCAGTTAAGCTCTCTTAAATCCTCTGGATAATATTCTTCCATTCCTCGTAAGGGTTCTGTAGAAAATTTTTTAGACATTAATAGCATCTCAAGATTATGAATAAGAATATAAGAAAGTGGTTTCAAATAATTTTTTCGATTCTCAATAATTTAAATTCGATTTTATATTTTTAGTTATTACTGAATTAGATTTTTACAAAGAGTGAATAGAAATGGATGATAGTTGGAAATCAGACATATCAACACCCGCACTTGTTTTAAATTATGATGCGATGTTAAAAAATATAAAAACAATGGCAAAATTTGTAAAAGATACTGGTGTTAACTTGAGACCTCATCTTAAAACTGCCAAAATGCCTATAGTTGCTCATATGATTTTAAAGGAGGGGGGAGCTAATGGAATCGCAGTTGCTAAAGTTGGAGAAGCTGAAATTTTCGCTCAATCTGGCATAGATGATATTTTGATTGCAAATCAAGTTATTGATGCAGAGCATATCAAGCGATTAGTCATGCTAAATAAATATGTCTTAGTTAGATGTGCTGTTGACTCAAGAAAGAATATTTTAGATCTGAGTAAACAAGCTACTAAAGCAAATGTGGAGCTTGAGGTATTGCTCGAAATCAATTTAGGATTGGGAAGAGCGGGAGTAGAACCCGGTGAACCGGCATTAGAATTAGCTAAATTTATTCGCGATACTCCAAGAGTCAAATTAGTTGGATTACAAGGATATGAAGGTCACTTAACTCCAATGATGAACGTTGAACAAAGAGAAACAATGACAAAAGAATGCATGAACTGGTTAAATGAGACGAAAAACTTACTTAATGAAAATGGTTTTAATATTGATTATATTTCAACTTCTGGGTCCGCTACATACATGCATGCGGCAATGTGTGATGGAGTCACAGAAATTCAACCAGGAACTTATGTATTTTCAGATGAACATCTATATCGGGTTAATCCCATATTTGATATTGCAGTGACTGTATTGAGTACCATTCAAAACCAAACTGGAAAAAAAGAATTCACTTTGGATGCAGGTACAAAAGCAATTGCCACAGGTGATGGAAAACCAATCATTAAAGACATGCCCAAAATTAAATTTAGAGTAATGAATGAAGAACACACTCAAATAAAAAGTATCGGGGCTGATTTAGAGATAGGTCAGAAAATTGAATTAATTCCCGCACATATCTGTCCTACAATCAATTTGTATGATTATATTCACGTAATTAAAAATAATGAATATAGTGGTAAATGGCAAATTTTCGCTCGAGGTAAAAATTACTAAAGAATTAAAATTAATAGGTGAATATTAAAAAATGGTTGAATTGGAATATATAAATTCAGGAACACCAGTTGCGGGTCCATATACTCCGGGAGTTAAAGTTGGAAATTTATTATTTGTGTCAGGACAAGGACCTAAACAAGGTGCTACAGAGATTAAGGAACAAACTTATAGCGTTTTAGAGAACATTAAAACGATCATTGAAGCTGCTGGTGGATCATTGGCAAACCTCGTACATGTAAAGGTGTATTTGAGAGATATGAATGACTTTGGTAAAATGAATAGAACTTACAAGAAATTCTTCGCAGATAATGGAATTACTGTTAAATTTCCTTCAAGAACAACGCTTGAAGTGTCTGGTTTACCTGTAGCTTCCATGTTATTAGAGTTAGATGCTATAGCTTCTATATAACTCCTTTTTTATTTTTATTTTCTTACTTTCATTTTCATTGAAGTGTTTAAAAAAGTACTTAAATCAATACCTCAATATTAATTACTAAAAAAGAATATTTTTACAAAAAAGTGGAAAAAAATGTCAAATGGATATATGGGAAAAATTTTATGGATAAATCTTTCTACTGAGACATTTGAAGAAGAAGAATTATCTGAAGAAATTTATAGGCAATATTTAGGTGGATTTGGTTTAGCTACAAAAATAATATATGAGAATATGCCTGCTAAGACCGATCCATTAAGTCCAGAAGCAATTTTTGGTTTTTTTCCTGGCTTGCTTACTGGCACTGTAGCACCCCTAACTGGTCGCTTTATGGTAGCTGGAAAATCGCCATTAACAGGAACATGGGGGGATTCAAATTGTGGAGGATATTTTGGTCCAGAAATAAAAAAATGTGGATATGATGCTATTGTAATAAAAGGAATATCAGATAGCCCGAAATATATAACTATATTGGAAAATAATAAACAAATTATCGATGCTTCAGACTTATGGGGGTTGGATGTTGTTCAAACCGAAGATAAGCTTAAAACTAAATATGGAAGCGTTCAAATTGCTAGTATAGGTCAAGCAGGTGAAAATTTAAGTTTAATCTCTGGAATTGTTAATGATAAAGCTAGAATTGCGGGAAGATCTGGATTTGGAGCAGTTATGGGCTCTAAAAAACTTAAAGCTATTGTTCTCAAAGGAACAAAAAAAGTTGAAGTTGCAGATAAAAACACTCTTATCCAACACACAAAAGATTATAATGAAGATATTAACAATGCTACTTCAGGCGGAATTGAAGGTTATAGAACATTAGGAACTACAATGGGAAATGAAATTTTATTTCAAATAGGAGATACTCCTTGTAAAAATTGGGGTGGAACAAAAGAAGATTTTCCCCAAGAGAAATTATCTAAAATAGCAGGTGTTGAAATAGATAAATATAAACACAAACCTTATGGATGTTATTCATGTCCTGTTCGTTGCGGAGCAATCATGAAAGTGCCTGAAGTGAATTTAGAAGAAACTCATAGACCTGAGTATGAAACTTGTGCTAGTTTTGGACATCTATTACTTAATGATGATCTAATGTCAATATTTAAAGCGAACGACCTTTGTAATCGCGCTGGAATTGATACAATTTCTGCGGGAGCAACTATTGCATTCGCAATCGAATGTTATGAAAATAATTTAATTTCTAAGGATGAAACTAACGGACTCGAATTAACTTGGGGAAATTCAGAGGTTATTATTAACTTATTGAATAAAATTATAAATCGGGAAGGAATTGGTGATTTACTAGCAGATGGTTCTAAAAGAGCAGCAGAAAAACTAGGGAAAGGATCGGAATATGCTATGCACTCGATGGGTCAAGAATTGGGCATGCATTCACCACAGTATTATAAAAACATGGCAACTACTTTTGCATTTGATCCAACACCAGGTAGACACACTACAGCAAGCTTAGACTTCTTTATAATGGGTCCAATAATTAAACCAAATGGATTATTTGAAGGAATCACATTGCCAAGAAAATTTAAGCGTCCTGGTGAGGATAGAAGTGAAGCTGAAAAGATATTTCATTCGATAATGCAATTTACTCATAGTCTTGGACTATGTGAATTTGCTTACGTTTTTCAGAAATATCCACTATTAGAATTAGTTAAAGCAGTGGTAGGATGGGATTTGAAAATCGACGAAGCGATTGAAACGGGTCAAAGAATTCAGACTTTGAGACAATCATTCACATTAAGAGAAGGTATAGATATAATTAAGAATAAAATCCCAGAAAGAACAACAACGGTAAATTATTTAGAAGATTATAAAGGATATTGTGAAAAAATAGGATGGAATCCAGATAACGGATATCCTTTAGAAGAAACATTAAGGAATCTAAATCTTGAGTTTGTGATAAAAGATCTTTACTAGTTTTTTTTATTTTTTTATTGAAATTAAGAAATTATGAAGTGCATTTTATGAGAAATAAATTTTTAATAATGGATCAAACGGATAATTGTGCTACATGTTTGGTAGCAATTTCCCGAGGGGATAAACTAGACGTTAATGGTAAAATCATTGAGATAATTAATATTATACCAGTAGGACATAAATTTGCTCTGAATAATATAAAGAAGGGGGAGATAATTAGAAAATATGGAAAAATTATTGGGATAGCTACAAAAGATATCAAAACGGGTGAATGGATTCATATACATAATATCAAGAGTCATTATCTTGAGGTGTCTAAACATGGTTGAAGAATTCATGGGCTTTGAAAGACCTAAAGGAAAGGTGGGCATACGTAATAAAATCATGATACTTTCTAGTGTAGTTTGTGTTAATCATGTGGCTCAAGAGATATCTAAAAAAGTAGATAATTCCATCGCTATAACTCATCCTCTTGGATGTGGACAATTTGCAGTTGATTTTGCTAATATCCAGCGTACTTTATCGGGTTTAGGAACAAATCCTAATATTTATGGAGTAGTTATAGTTGGTTTAGGCTGTGAAAATATGAAAAGTGATGCGCTTGCGAAAATTATAAAGCGATCCAAAAAACCTGTAGAATTTTTTGATGTTCAAGACATACAAGGGGGAACCATAGCTGCTATAGATAAGGGAATAAAAATTGGAAAGAAAATGGCATCAGATGCAACCGAATTGAAAAGAGAACCGTTTGACTTTTCAAATCTTATTTTGGGTTTAGAATGTGGAGGATCAAACTCCCTATCCGGAATAACTGCTAATCCCGTAGTAGGTTTAGTATCTGACAAAGTGGTAGAGTTAGGTGGCACTTCTATATTACCAGAATTTACAGAATGGATTGGTACAGAACAAATATTAATGAAACGAGCTGTGAATGAAAAAGTAGCTCAAAAAATTGGTAATCTGATTTCAAAATTTCTAGAAAATACAATGAAACTTGGAGTTGATTTCAGGGGGATTCAACCCACTCCAGGAAATATAAAAGGTGGTTTGAGTACGATTGAAGAAAAATCACTTGGAACAATTAGTAAGGCGGGTAAGGCTCCAATCCAAGGGATTGTAGATTATTCAAAGAGTCCAAAAGGGAAAGGATTGTGGTTAATGATCGAACCAAGTCTTGATGTTGAGTCAATGACCGGTCTAGCTGCAGCGGGAGCTCAAGCGATTATCATGACAACAGGTCAAGGTAGTCCAACAGGAAACCCCGTATGTCCTGTAATAAAAATGTGCGGAGATCCAAAAACGTGTGATTGGATGAAGTGTAATATCGATATAGATGCTTCAAGGATAATTACAGAAAATATCAAAATTGAAGATGTTGGTCAAGTATTATGGAATAGGTTAAAAAATACGTGCAATGGGGAACTAACTGCTGCTGAAATATTAGGATTTGAAGATATTGCAATATGGAGACACATGGCATTTCCTTTTTCATTAACTTAATTCATTTAAATGGATTTTTCTCTTTAAATATTTTTTCCTTGTATTGATCTAAATACGGAGGGGCTAAACCTTTCTCTGATGCCTCTTTTTTCATTTTTCTTAAAATTTCACCCAAATTTATCGAAACTGGGCACCAATGGTAACAATTTTCGCAACTAGTACAAAGAAAAAGTCCATCCTCTACAGCGGCTTCGATTCCATTATGTATATAATCTCTAATGATTGCTATCCCGCCTAAACCATATTTTGAGGCAAAAATGTTCCCAAACGCTCGTGATGCTGTACATGGGAAAATACAGGACTTGCACCCAATGCATTTTAAGAACTCCTTATAAAATAGATTTTTTTTTGCCGCTTTAGTTCTCCAGTCATCTACTAAAATAACAACTACCTCTTTTGCTCCATACATTCCTTGAACGCTTGTACCTTGTATATCGGAAGTATTTGAAGGACCTGAAATGAGACTTATATAATTATAGGAGACGTTGTTGATTCTAGACTGCAATTTTGTAATTAAAACGGCATCTAAAATATTTGGAACGATTTTAGTTATTCCACAGACCACAATATGCTTTTCAGTTGCTCTTGTTATAAGACTAATATTTCCTTCATTTTCTCCCAACACTATTGTCCCATCTTCAGCAGATATTGCATTAGCCGATGTTAACGAAACCTTTATATCATTTAATAATTCTTTTCGATAAGTGTTTCTAAAAAAGTCTACAATTGCATGAGCTTTAGGTTCGAGATCTACATCATAAACCTCTTTAATCTTAGCAGCAATCTCTTCTTCAGTAAAGTGGGCTCCAGGGCCAACTTGGAAGCTTGGTAATTCATACTTGAATAATTGAACAAGCACATCACCTAAATCCGTTTCCTTGATTTTGATATTATTCGTTTTTAATATATCTATAATCCCAATATCTTTTGCTTGGTTAGATTTTGATTTATATATAGTCTTAGTATCTCCTAGCTCCTCCATAAAGATTTTTTGAGCTTCCTCGTTTGTTTTTGCATAATAAACAGTGAAGTTCTTTTTACGCATTATATTTATACATTTTTCTACATAATCATCCATGTGATTTACAAAATCCTCCCTCATTTTAATAAGGGTTTCACGGTATTTATCTACAAATTCTCTACTTGAATCATCATATAAATATTGTAAATCGTGTTGTCTTGTTTTTATAGTACACGCAAGTTTCCAAAAATCTCCAAATTGTTTTTCTAATGTCCCTTCAGTTTGAAGAATATTAATATTCTCCTTAACTTTATCAAAAAGTTCTTTACCTTTTTCAGTCAACCAAGGGATCAACTCCTTCCATTATTTTTACTATAAAATCTTCAAATTTTATGACTGGTTTTTTAATTTGATTATCATTTCTTACTCGATATAGTGCTGTATAACAAAATGGACATGCGGTTAATAAAGCTTTACCTCGCTTTAATTGATCAAAAATCAATTTAGAATTGTGATCACTATTCTCTTTAAAAACTGAATATACTCCACCACCAGCTCCACAACAAATGCTATTTTTTTTGTTGTTATCTAATTCCTTTAACTCAACATTCTCAATAGATTCAAGTATTATTCTTGGCTCTTCTATTACTGGTAATTCTGCATTCCTGAGATGACAAGCATCGTGATAGCTAACTTTTAAAGGCTTTCCTAAATTTTTAAGATTTAACTTCGCAAGATTTTCTTTTTGAGCCATAAATTGAATTAAATGTTTTACTTCAATTTTGAAGTCTTCACCTAAAAACTGTGGATAATATTTGGTCAAATAGTTATAACACCCCGCACAGATTGTAACTATATTTGATATATTTTTTGATTTGAACCAATCATTAACATATTCTACATGGGTTTTTAGTTCACTATCACTCCCAATATGATAAGCCAAGGCCCCACAACAAGGAACATCTTCAAGAATCTCAAACTCCGAATCTAAAGTTTTGATAATCTTTATGGCATTTTTGCATGTTTCTTGATATTTCGTTTTTGATAAACAACCTAAAAAGATGAGTTTAGTCAATCATTAATCCCTTCCTAATTATATTCTAGTTATGATAGATTTTTGATAGTTAAAATTGTTTACATTCTTTTTTTATATATTATCAGTCAAAAAAAAAAGTTCAATCTCTTATCAAATAATATTATATAATGATGTTGTATTTTAAATTTAAACTCATTTGAGGTTTTTCAGTAAAAAAAATAATCTTCGGAATAGTAATTGATATAAAATTTAAGAAAACTTTTATTTTAAAATTTGTTTAAATAAAATATTAATTATAAATCTCTTTTGAGAATACAGGTGTAAATTGAAGATGTTTTCAAAGTCTTTAAAAAATGTTATACCTTTAAGTAAAAAGAAGAAAAAGAAGGTTGGTCTGCCCCCAGGAACTCTGATATATACAGGAGACGCAATAAAAGAAGAAATTAAGATAAAAATTACCGATTATTCTGAACAATCTTATGATTTTCAAGAAACAAAGGAAATTCCGAAAGATCTTAACAAAATTGAAAAAAATTTAGTTAGATGGATTGATGTATATGGTCTTGCAGAAGTAAAAGTTATTGAAGAAATTGGTCATCAATTTAATTTACACCCTCTTGTTCTAGAGGATATATTAAGCCCAAATCAACGACCCAAATTAGAAGATTATGGTAATTATATTTTTGTTGTAATGAAACAATTAATTTGGAATCAAGAAGAGAATAAATTTGATTATGAACAAATTAGTATAATATTAGGGAAGAATTATGTAATTAGCTTCCAAGAGAGGGATTCAAAAATATTTTCTCCAATTTATGAGAGAATACAAGTTCCAAAAGGAAGAGTTCGCATAATGAAGGCAGATTATCTATTTTATGTTTTAATTGACATTATAGTTGATAATTACTTTATTGTGTTGGAAAATGTAGGTGAGGAAATCGAAAATTTAGAGGATATTTTAATAAAAAATCCTGAACCAGAAACATTACAGCTTATATATCGATTAAAAAGGTCTTCAATTGATTTAAGAAAATCCATTTGGCCGATGAGAGAAGTAATCAACAAATTGCAACGAGAACAAACCAGTCTTATTGGTGATGAATTGCAAATCTACTTAAGAGATGTTTATGACCACATTTTTCGAATTAGTGATCTTTTAGAAAATTATCGGGATATCATTTTTGGAATGTTGGATATGTATTTATCAAGTGTTAGTAATAGGATGAATGACATTATGAAGGTTTTAACAATTATTTCAACAATTTTTATTCCCATAACATTTTTAGCAGGATTTTATGGCATGAACTTTCAAAATATGCCTGAACTAGCTCAACCTTCTGCATACCCAATCCTAATAATAATAATGTCTTCAATAGCTCTTGTTATGTTGTATTTCTTTAAACGTAAAAAATGGTTATAAACATTTATTACTTTAATCTATAAAGAATCTACATAACTTGATTTTATTGGAATTTTTCCTTTAGATTAAAAACTTCTTGATTAAGTTGATTAAGCAAGTTTTTTAAAGACTCATGCTCATTATTCAAAGTTGAAATCTCTCTCAAGATTTCCTCATTATCATGTTCAGGATTGTTTGTTTGGAGATTTTCAATATTCTCTTGAACTAATTTACTTTTTTCCTTTAAAATTTTTAATTCACTCTCCTTAATTATTTAGATACCCTTATTAGTCAATTTCAAAAATACTTAATAATGAATAGATTGAAGTTTATAATTATAGAAATATTTAATTCATTAATTTTATTCGTCGGTAGAGTTGATGATAAATTCCAAAATTAGTCGAAAATAAAGAAAAAAAATTCTCATTATTTCTTAATAAAAATAGATGTGGTGGAGACCAGTGTTATAATTGTATTGCTGTGTGTCCAACTGGAATTTTAGAACCTGGAAATGAGCTTAATATGAGAGTGGCATATTTACCTCAAGTTAAAGCGGGAAAAGAATCCTACTGTACGGGATGTCGTCGTTGTGAATATGCTTGTCCAGAATGGTGTATTTATGTGATAGATCAGGAGGAAGAATCATCGAATGAAAAAGCAAAAACGTGAGTTGGTAATATAAATGAAAAATGAAAATAGAAAACGATTTTTAGAACCCGGAAGGCATTTAATGATGGGTAATGTTGCGATGTCAGAAGGAGCACTTTCAGCAGGATTAAGTTTTTTTGGAGGATATCCTATCACTCCGAGTACAGAAGTAATAGAACATTTAGCTAAAAGACTTCCTGAAGTAGGAGGTGTCTGCATGCAAATGGAAGATGAATTAGCTTCAATAAACTCTGTAATCGGTGCTTCATTAGTAGGAGCAAAAGCCATGACAGCTACATCAGGACCAGGTTTATCATTAATGGTCGAAACGATTTCGATGGCAGCTAACCTAGAAATACCATTTGTGTTCTGTGATGTTCAAAGAAACGGTCCCGGAACAGGATTTGTTACAGAGCCGCACCATAATGATTTAGGATTAGTTAGATTTTCAGGAAATGGCGAGTTTCAAGTAATCGCTTTGGCACCAATGACATGTCAAGAATTATTTGATATGACAATTACGGCATTCAATTTTGCCGAGACTTATAGATGCCCCGTTTTCATTCTTTCTGATGCGTATCTTGGGCATCTTCATGAAATTGTTAAAATTCCTCCTAAAGAAGAAATATTGGAAAGAGTGATTAAAAGAGAATTACCTGCACCAGAAGATTATGTGAAAAAATTTACATATATTGATGATATAAGTGGAGAAATTGTCATACCAAAACCCCCTCAGATGGGAACTGATTATTGTCCAGGTTTATTTCTACATCAACCACATAATTATGAAGGGTTACCAACCCCAAAACCAATGCAGTTCATTAAATCAATAATGGATAAAATAAATAAAAATAAAGATAAAATCTGTCTCACGGATAAATATAAATTAGAAGATGCTGAAATCATTATTATAGCTTATGGATTACCTGTTCGGGCAAGCTATAGAGCAGTAGACATCGCAAGAAAGGAAGGAATAAAAGTTGGAATTTTTAGATTGATAACAGTTTGGCCGTTTCCAGACGAACAAGTAAAAGATGTAGTCAAAGATGTTAAAGCGATAATTGTTCCCGAGCTAAATTATACTGGAGTTATGGCAGAACAAGTAGAGAGAGTTACAAAAATTGATATACCAGTAATTAAGATTCCTAATGTATGTGATTTTCACCATCCAGATGATATTCTTAAAGTAATAAGGGAGGTGGCTAAATAATGTCAGAAATTGGTCGGATGCTTAAAAATGAGAAACCTGAACATCCATATGTCCCTTTTTCTTATGCTGGTAGTATGTTTAAAAATTTTGCGACACGTTTCTGTTCGGGATGTGGATATGGAATCATTGCTCAACTATTTACAAGAATTTTTGAAGATGATCATTTAGATCCTAAACTTTTTCCAACCGTAATTGGAATTGGATGTTATAGTCAAATGCTCCTATTAATTCATTTTAAATCACAGAAAATTTTAGCACTTCATGGAAGAGCTCCTGCTGTAGCTACAGGAATTAAGATGGCAAATCCCAAGATGAAACCCATAATATTTTCTGGAGATGGAGACAGTTTAGGAATAGGAGGCAATCATTTTATCCATCTTTGTAGGAGAAATTTAGATTGCGTGATGTTAATCTTTAATAATAGTATTTATGCCATGACTGGAGGTCAAGGTGCCCCTACTACGCTCTATGGCGCTCAAAGCACTACAACCCCTTATAGAATGTTTGAAAACAGGAGTGACGGGGTTCAGTTAGCCCTAGCAGCAGGAGCTACATACGTGGCGAGAACTACAGTTGTTCATCCTAGAACGTTCATGAAATACTTTAGAAAAGCATTAGATCATAAGGGGACCTCGGTGATTGAAATCATTACACCTTGCATCACTTATTTCGGAAGAAAGAACTTAAATAGTTTAGGAGCAGAATATACAGGAGTTAAAGGAGAGAAAATGGACCAAGGATTCAAGATGATTGATTGGATTA
>JAGXNU010000189.1 GCA_019894815.1 Promethearchaeota archaeon | reverse complement strand
ATATATACCATTTTCTTTCTCATGCTCAAATATTCCAAGACTTTAAAACTTAATGTAGGATAATTAAAGTTTTCTCCCACATGTAAAGCTAGGGAAGAATTATACACTTCTTCTAAGCACACATCACGAGGTACAAATCCGTTTAAATGAAAATATTTGGAAACGTCATATTTTTTGAATAAAGATGTTAGATGCTTTGAGTCATATCTGCCAAATATATTGATGTTAAAAGTCGTGGCATTAAACTTTCCTAATTCATGAAACGTGGACACTATTTTTACTAATGGTTCAAGATCCCGGAGACCATATAAATTACCTGTAAACGTGAAAGTAATTTCTTTAGGGATATTACTCTTTTTAGTTAATTTTTCAATCTCATCAACATTGATGCCATGTGGAATGGCATGAATAATATTACTTTTTACTTCAGGAAAATTATCTAGCAAGAACTCTTTCATGCCTTCACTTATGGCAATTATCCTATCAGCAGATTTGAGGATCTTTTTTTCCATTTTCAAATAAAATTTTTCAATCGATTTAGTCATGGTGTCTTTCAGATACGGATTGTAAGACCAAGGATCTCTATATTCGATAATTAAAGGGATTTTATAAAAGAATTTTAATAAATATCCTAATGGTAAGGTAAAGAATGGTGGGGCAGATACATATATTATTCTTAAATTATTCTTTTTAATAATTCTCCTACTTGCAAGAAATGCAAAAGGAATCCAATGAAGAAAAAGGACCAGATTAAAAATTTCAAAATATAGCGTAGTTTTTTTGATATTTGATTGAAATCCTTCCTTCACAAAACTTAGATTGAAAACTCTCGTGTTTTTGATCAAAGGAGAATTTACTTTTTTAAGGAGTTCTTTATCCTCATGAGCATTTTTATTCGATTTTGCACTTACTACAAAGATCTTATATCCATTATTCACCAATCTTTTTGTAAACTCTGCGGCTCTAATGCTCAAGATTTTGCTAAATGGGGGGAAATGATATGAAACGAATAATATTTCTTTTAGCATGGTTGGCTATTTTACTATTTTTAATAAGATGATGATAAATATTAAAGATATCACGAAAATTAAAAATTTTTCATTTCTCCTTGTATTCTGTAAGAAATTTCATGAAATCTTCTTTATATTCTTCTGGATTTCTATGGGGTCGTTTTAAATTTGCTTTAGTTCCCCGTTTTATATTAATTACTATTAAAATTGGACCTTCTCCCTTTTTAACTTCAGGAATGATTCCACTTAATTCTACCAATGTGTTAATCAAATAAGCAGAATTATAATTCGATGCTAATGCAACCTTACAAAAGTTAACTGAATCTGAATTTGTTGGTTGACCTCCTGTAGATTCATGAGTATTATTATTGAAAATAACGTGTATGAAATTTTTAGGTTTATATTTCCCTACTGATGTAAATGTTCCAAATTGCATGATAGCTGCACCATCTCCATCAAAAACTACAATTTTTTTATTTGGTTTTTGAAGTGCTATGCCTAAACCAATGGAACTAGCACATCCCATGGAACCAATATTATAAAAACTCTTATAATGATCTTTTTCTCTTTTTTCCCGATATTCATATAGCTCTCGTGAGAGATGACCAGTACTAGAAATGATAATATCATCAGAAGTTAGATTTTCCATGAGAAAAGTTATAGCTTCTTCTCTACTAATTTCGAACGTATTTTCTGAGAGTTCTATATCACTATATTTTTGAAATAAATTAGGTCTAATAATCAAAGCAAAAGGACCTTTATGTTCTTTTAAATAAATAATAGCTTCAGAAACATGCTTTTGAATCAATTTTATATCAGGTTCTAAGATTTTATAAGGAATTTGAAGAGTATCTAATAAAGATAATGTAATTTTCCCCATTTTTTTATGTTGGGGAGCATCTTTTATTCCCGGTTCTCCTCTCCAGCCAATCATCATGAGAATGGGGATCGAATATACATCTTTATCACATAACGATGTTAATGGATTAACCGTTTTTCCAAGACCTGAATTTTGCATGTAAACAATGCCAATTTTATTAGTTGCTAAATGATATCCTGTAGCTATAGCAATCGCTTCACATTCATTACACGCGACAATGTTTTGCAAGGAATCTGGATCATTTTTAATAATAAATTTAATCCACTCCTTAAAAGTCGAATCTGGAATTCCAGTAAAGAAAGTTAAATCATTCTCTTTCAAAATCGTAAAAAAATCTTGACTCTTTATCATTTCAATATCAATTTCCTTTAATCATTTTAATTCTTCTTCAAGATAAGATCTAGCTAATTCTAAATCTTCAAAGTCATCAATTTCCATGCACTTTTTATCATTGATATAATTGGCCCTTAAATCTAATTTATCTAAAATATCATTTAGAGCATCTTCAGCATAACATGAAACTTGACCATTTTTCACATATTTTTCAATTTCTTTAAACCATTCCTCATAAAAGGGTTTTGAAAGTTTATATAATGGTGCTAAGAAAGCACAATCCTCCCCAAATTCATTAACTCCAATTTTTATGATTCTATCATCAACCAATCTCGCTTTAAAATCTTTTTGAGGTACCGGCATTTCTTTATTCACTAAAACACAATCTTTTTCATCATTTTCAATAATTTGGTTTAAAATTGTGTCTGAAAAGATTAAATCTCCATGCATCAATAGAACTTCATCGTTGATTTGGTTTTTAGTTAAATATAGAGAATATATGTAATTAGTTTGACTATATTTTGGATTTTGAATATAATCTACGGAAATACTTGGATAATTCAAATCAATATGGCGCCTAATCATGTCTTCAAAAGGTCCAGTGAGCATTATGAATTTTTCTAAACCGCATTTAATAAGATTCTCAAGTTGAACATCTAATATAGTTTTTTCATTAGTCACCTTAACTAAACATTTGGGACTATTTTGGGTGAGATGACCAAGTCTTTTTCCAATTCCCGCATTTAAAATTATGACTTTCATCTTATTTCTCCTAAAATAAGTCTAAGTTTAGATTCAGTAAGCACTCTAGGGTTATTTTTTACTCTACTAGGGTTAAATCCATTTTTTATAATTATTTCGATATCCTCTTGTGACTTAATTCCTAACGATTGCAAATTTGTCTCTAATCCTATATCGTGCATTAGAGTTAATATGATATCCTTCGCTTCTTCGAAGTTTGATGCTTTCATATAAGATATTAAATCTTTTAATGCATTTTTCACGAATAAGATTCCTCTTGAATCCTGACAATCTTTCTCCTCTATTTCTGAATTGAAAATAATCATGGAAGGTAATGTTAAGGCAACAGCATGACCGTGAGGTACATTGAAATAAGATGTTATGGGATATGATATAGCATGGCAAGCCGTAGTTTTTGTGATATTTATGGCTTTGCCAGCAAAATTAGCAGCAATTGCCATGTTTTTTCGGGATTCTTTATCAGGAGCATTCACAACCTTAACAAGGTTAGAGATTATTAACTCAATTGCTTTTTTTGAATAGATTTTTGATTCATCAGTAGAATTTATATTCCAATGCGATTCAATTGCTTGAGTTAAAGCATCCATTCCTGAACATGCGGAAATTTTCCTTGGTAATTTTAGGGTGAATAGGGGATCAACGATAACATATTCGGGTTTTAAGAACTCTTGATCTGCTAAGGAATATTTCGTCTTTCCAATATAAACAACAGCAAAATGCGTCGCTTCACTTCCAGAACCTGCAGTCGTGGGTATTCTAATTAACGGAATGCCTTTTTCGTGATCTCCGTTTCTTTTTTTATTATTTTTGCGGGGTCCCCTTCATTT
>JAGXNU010000188.1 GCA_019894815.1 Promethearchaeota archaeon | reverse complement strand
GAAATTAGCAATATTGTTTGCCCACATTGTAAATCATCAATAAAAGCCAGGACAACATTTTGTACTGAATGTGGGAATAAAATTTGATTTATAAATTATTTTTTTTATTTATTTTTAAGAATAATTCGATTTTATATATTCTTGTAGTGTTTTTAATTCATCTAAATGTATTTCTCTGGAATTGTTCAGAAGGATTAAATTGAATTGCTTAAATCTGTCAACTACATGTAATTTTCCTTAACATATTTTTGTACTCCTTTAATTTCGTCAAGATGAGTTTCCCGTTTCCCAAATATATAAAAACGCACTTCCGGACCGGTTCCACTCGGGCGGAAATATATTGTCGAATTTACGCTCTTTAATTTAAATAGATCAGTAGTTCCCGTATTGTCTGATAAAGCCTTTACAAGATAGTTCTTCCCTGCAATTGATATATTTTGATCGTTATTTTTCTCGAAATTATTCATGATTCTAACCTTTTCCTCATCGATAGCAGGGATTGTTCTATTAATTCCTTTTATTGACCAATCTATTGAATCAGATATAACATGACCCCTTGAGATTAACTCAGCAATGAGAACTAAAGCAGGAACGGGATATTTATCTGCTATTAGAGGAAATTTAGTCATGAATTTATATTTCCCGTTTTCTTTTTCAGGGTCAACCTTAAAGACATTTAATGTGTGTCCCCCTGATTCCTCCCACAGGACAATGAGCCAATTTTGATCAAAGAACTCTGATTTAACTTTGTTTAAGAAATTTGAAATTTCCTCTTTCAGAAGAGTTGGGTTATCAATTTTTATTAAATTCTTATTTTGATCCTCTAAATAGAGAATAGCTGAATCAACTTTCGACTTTTCCACATCCACGTCAAATAAGAAATAAAGAATAACACCTAAATGTTTATAACCCACCCCAGTTAATATATTAAGGAAACTTGAATTATCTCCTCTTAAATCACTTGGAATTGTTCTAACATTAAGGATCTTTTTACCATAACTTTTAGCTAATATATTGTGCATGGCAGAATAGATTTCATTTGGTATATAATAATAATATTCACCATTTTGCTTGGCGTATAATGCGATACGATCCCTATCTGCATCAAGTAATAAAGCAAGATCGGAATTATTTTCTTGCATTATTCTTTGTAATTTCTCTGGTCTTAATTCTTTTATTGGGTTTGGAGGATTGATTTCTTCGTCAATAAGAATGACATTTGCTCCATAATCCTTAAATAAATTCACAATTCCTCTAGCTTTCCCAAGATAAGGCCATATCACTATATTTTTTCCCTTAATGCTCTTAATTTCTAATACATCCTTTAATAATTGCTTAACGTACTCGTTATTTATTCTTTCTGCGTCAACTATTTCTGGAACATAATCCCGTTTCAGAGTGATTTCTTGCAATTCCATGGCACATTTAGAGATTTCTTTGAACATGTCACCTGACATGGGCATGGGATAATTGATGTAAAATTTGATACCATTCCATGATAACTCATTATGAGAAGCTGTTAACATTAATATTAGATTTATATCATTCAGTAATGCTACTGAAGCCGCAGCGTAGGGGGCAGAGAGTTTTGACTCTTCTTTAATATCTTCTTGATGGTATACCGTGAATCCATCACCTGCGAAAATTTCAGAGCAATATCGAAGCAAGATATCCTTACTTGGACGATTGTCAGTGACAATTAAAACATTCAAATTCTTGTTGTTCTTCAGTTTTTTATATTTCAAGCTTATTGCTTTAAAGACTCGTAAAAATAGAAATAACTTTCTTTGTGTCAAAAAATATAGATTTTTATCTTTTTGCTCTCTGATATCAAAAATTTGAATCCTTAAACCAGACGTGGGAGCTACTATTGGATCTATAAGTCGTTTTTCTTCTTCTGTCAACTCTGGCAATAGAATTGTATCTTGATCTTCCTTTTTATAACTATTTACTTTTTCTATTTCAAAATCTATCAGACTAAACACCATTTATACTGAAAAGATATAACAAATAATAAACAAAATTTTAAAAATTTTATTAAAATAGCTTGTAAGTTTCAAGTTTAATCTCTTGAAGCATGTAAGTATCCTTGAATCGTTTCAATTAACTATTGGGATAAAGTTGTTTAATGGCATCCCTAACTATAGCATGTATTTTTTCTCGATAGACCTCGTTTGTGGCAATCATTCCATGGACTTTTATTGGTGGATGTCTATCAGCCTGGGATAGCCAGTTCTCGCAAAATTTCGGAGTAAGGACATTAGGAAGATCTTGTTTATTAGCTATGCCGATTACCAAAACTTCTTTATAGTATTTATCAAGAACGTCTTTAAGAATATCTTTAGTAAGATTGACATTTTCATAACTTGAATCTAATACTAATAAAACAATGTCGGTATTATCAAGTAAGCTTCTCCATAAGGATCGATAATTTTTTTGACCTGCAAAATCCCAAAAAATTACGGATCTAAGAATCCCTTCTAACTCATTGAAGGAAGTAATGTCTACGTTGATCGTGGGAATATATTCAAGGTCGATATCTTTCCCACAAATCAAATGTAATAAAGTGGTCTTTCCAACCCCTCCAACCCCTATAATCGAAACTTTTATCGCACCAAGAATAATATCATCAATATCCTTTCCAAAACTATTGAAAACTGCGCGATTACCAGACCATGATCCATCAGCAATGGTTTCTCCGAATTTTTCGAGAAACTTAACTTTAATTGTTGTTATTTTTGAATTAACTGAAGCATCGTCTTCTTCTAAATCAGTACATACTACAATAATAATATCATCAATAATAGTATAATAATATTTAAATTCGTCAGTTGCCGTTGATCTTATATCACTTTGACTTATTTCTTTCATAAACCCAGAAAAGGCGCTTAAAAATCCTGCAAGCAAATCTCTATCAACATCTGAGTCTCCATAATTACGAAACAATAGACTTTTTCCATCTCTAGTTAACACGTTGATGTATTGTATCATCGTAATCAAAATTTTATCCTAATTTTCATATGAACTTAATCTGGTATGATTTTATCTTGGATTGGGGCATTAAATTTCGCACAAATAGTCTCTCTTGAATGAAGTTAGATTACATTCTTAAGATAAAGGAATTTAAATTTAAATACTATATTAATAAATAAAGAAGAATAATAAAAAATTGATCTTTTTAGAATGTAACTCATATTATTAATTCATTTGTAAATCAAGGGAGTGTATCGGTAATGACAGATGAAAATAACACGGAAGAACTTTCAATGCAAGAAATGTATAAAGAACTCAATGATAAAATAGCTCTCTTCTCCTCGATATTAGAAAAATTTGGTCTGGATCTCATAACCAAATTAGGTCAGACCAATATGAAGTTAAACAAGTTAACGGATAAGGTCAATGAATTGCATGATGCTACAATAGACGTCAAAAGCATGTCTCCGCAATTTTATAATATAATTCAAGGTCAAAAACTATAATAGATGAAATTGAATTAATCAAGACGCTTACTACTAATGTAAATAATATGACGAAAAAAGATCTTCCTGAAGTTCAAAAAATAGAAAGAAAAAAAGATGCCACCGATATGAAAAACTCAATTCAAACTAATTTATTAAGTTTGCAATCTGAATTATCGCACTTGGAAGATCCCAAAGATGTTATCCCTGTTCTTGGAATGATTAAAGAACAAATTTTTGAATTCACGGGAGGTCATAGAATTCTACATGAAATTTCCCAAATCATTAATCGCTTGAATACTCTTGAATCATTATCAGAAAATTTTGACATCGATAAACCTGAATCGCCAAGCTTAGAGG
>JAGXNU010000187.1 GCA_019894815.1 Promethearchaeota archaeon | reverse complement strand
GGATAAAAGTAATTAGAAATTATGATAAGAATGGGATTTTATCTTAAATAATTTTGCCAAGAAGAATAAGCTATGATTTTGATATTATTTATTAAAAAGTTAAAAAGTTAGAAGAAATAGAGCCTAAATATAAGATAATATTTATGAAAATGAACGTTAACTAATCTCTAGATTTTAGTTTATTCAATTCATCTTCTAATTCTTTTATTTTTCCGTCTGGCTCAACAGTTGGCAATGCTCCACCGATTTCTACTTGAATTTCAGCGTCAATCTCACCTATAACTTCTTTTACTTGAGAATCAGTTACTGCTGTGTCCACCATCATGTCTCCAATTCCATCAGAGGTTATTTCTTCAGTTACGCTGAAATCCTCCATGTCTATACCAATTTGAGTCATCAACTCTGTAAGTTGAGGAATTGATAATTGACTTTTCAACATCCCTAAACTCTGGGCAATTCCATTCATGACTTCTGAAACATCTTTTACTGCATTAGCTTGTTCTAATTTAAAAACCATTCCCTCAAGATTAGTGCGGAAATGATCGATTACACGAGCTTGTTTCTTTATCTGTAGATGATTTCGTGCGTGGAATTCTGAACCTTGCATATCACCTTGTTTTCGTAGTTGTACAGCTTTATCCCTCGCTAATTTGGAGGTCATTTCCATCTTCTTTGTTTGTCTCATCAATCGCTTGTTAAAAACTTTCAATTTGACTGTTGCGGATCGCATTGTATCTGGTTTCTTTCCACCACTCAACCATTTTGACATATCTTTTAAAAATCCTATCGTAATCACTAAATTTTGGTATTTTTATATATATAATAAGAAAATTCATGATTATATAATTTTTTGTAGACCAATAGTTATAAATAACAATGAGAAAATTTGATATACTTACACATATTAAATTAGAATTAAAGATTGTTCTAGTTTACGTATAAATACTAAGATTATCTTAATAGAAATAAATATCTTAAAAGTAAAGGTTTTTAGCAATGAGTAGTGTTGATTCTAAATTATATCTAGTGGCAGTAAAAGAGGCTCAAGCGGCAGTAGAATTAGATGAGAGCGGACAATACCGTAAAGCAATAAATAAATATCAAAGAGCAGCGGATATTTTAATACAGTTCATGAAATTCAACAAAAATCCCGAAATGAGAAGAGTCTGCCAAGATAAAGTAGAAAATTTTGTAGAGCGCGTTAAAGTTCTAAAAGCACATTTAAATGGTCCGCGTGGACGTAGATCCCATCCATCACCAAAACCAAGTGATTCAGGAGGGGATGATAAAGGGAGTGAAAATGGTGATGGGCAGTATACTCCTGAGGAACAGGAATTAATTGATGCGATTTCTGATACAATATTGACAGAATCACCAAATGTACGCTGGATTGATATTGCGGGTTTAGCAAATAGCAAGCAATCATTAAGAGAAGCAATTGTTCTCCCCATAATGAAACCCAAATTGTTTACAGGCGCCAGAAAACCGTGGTCAGGTATTCTTTTATTTGGTCCACCAGGATGTGGGAAAACACTATTAGCTAGAGCCGCTGCCACGGAATGTAAAGCTACTTTTTTTAGCGTGTCTTCGGCAGATCTTTTGAGCAAATGGCTAGGTGAAAGTGAAAAATTGATAAGTACTCTCTTTAAGGTTGCGAGAATTAAAGCCCCAAGTTTAATTTTTATGGATGAAATTGATTCAGTTGCAACAAAAAGGGGAGAAGGTCATGAAGGTGGTGGTGAAAGGAGAGTAAAAACTCAACTCTTAAGCGAAATTCAAGGAGTTAAATCAGGCTCAAAGAAACCTTTATTAGTTTTAGGAGCAACTAATCGTCCTTGGGATATTGATATAGCAATGCTAAGTAGATTTGAAAAGAAAGTGTATGTCCCACTCCCAGATATGCCCGCAAGAGCTGGAATTTTTAAGATTCATACAGAAGGTATCAATTCTGATTTGAGTGAAGAAGATTACATTGAATTGTCTGTTCGAGCTGAAGGATACTCTGGAAGAGATATTTCGAATGTATGTCGTGAAGTTATAATGATTCCTGTGAGGGAATTAGATATGGGTGGTTTATTAGAAGATCCGAGTCAAGACGTAACTGTTAGAGATATCAATTTGAATGATTTCATAAAAACACTGAAAAAAGTAAAACCCATGACTACAGGCAAAGATTTAGATCATTATCAAAATTGGGCAGAAGAATTTGGAGAGTATTAGCCTTATTATCAGATGAGTAGGAATGGAAAGACAGAGAGAAAAACCAAAAGAGGTTCCAAAGGAAGAAAAAGAAAAAATTGACAGAGAATTAGAGGAATTAAGAATAGAACTCGCGAGATTAAAGGAATTAAAGAAAGTTCAAGAATTGCAACGCATTCAAGAAGAGGATATTTCGACAGAAGAAGAACTCAGTGAACCAACAGATGAGAATATTGAAAACCGTCTAAATAAAATTGAGGATTTTCTTACTTCCAATCTTGGACAGGTGGATAATAAAGCTTATAAACAGAATGCTGAAGAAATAGAAAGAGAGTTACAACTAATAGAAACGGAAATAATTGGAGAAAAAGCAGTTGTAGCAAAAGAAGTATCTACTTATGAATTACTGCTTAATGATCATCCTTGGTTAGAAGAAACAAGATATATTTTCATGTATTCCATACCTAATAAAAAAACTAATACCAAAGATTATGAATCTTGGAAGACTGAATGGTTAAAAGTTCTTTTCGATTATGCGCGATATGCAATTCTGCACATTCTATACATTAGAAAAATGCACACTGTTAAGCCATTTGCAAATTTTGAGGATAGAGATACCGCTATAAGAGAACTCGCTGAAAGTCTTGTCGATAAGAAGCAAGCAGAATGGCTTTCAAAGAATAAGGAAAAACTGCGAGTATATTGGAAGTCTCTTGATAATTGGGCAGAAGATATATATGAATGGGCAATAGAAATTTCACCGTTAGAACCAATATTGATATTTGAAATAAGAGAATCTAATCAAGAATTCAGTAACCTTCCAAGAGAAGATATTGAGAAGATTTTTAAAATGCTAGAAAAAGATCGTAGAGGAAAAATAATAGAATTAGAAGATGGGCAAATGTCTTTCAAGATAAAAGTTGAATAACCATTTAAACTGATGGAAAGTACCATTGTTTTCCTTTTAATATTGATTCTCTGAATTTTGCTATTCCGCTACTTTCCAGCGATTCTAAAGTTTTTATTGCGCGATCTTGAGACCAATTTAAAGCTAAACATACATCTTCTACTGAAACAAATCCTTTTTCTTTAGCTACACCAATAATTTTCACTTGATCAGTTGTATATTGAACGGGGAAAAATCTTACCATTTTTACACCAGAATCCAACTCTAAAATATCGTCAATCACGTGTTTCTTCTCCAGTATGCGTAGTGCTTTAAGCAAATCTTTAAGATCAATGTTACCTTTTAGAATCCCTGTATTTACTAAATCAAATACCTCGTTAATTGGCACCAGCCCAACACCAATTTCTTCTTTCTGTAATAATTGTCTTTGATACGCTAATAATCCCAATTTTTCATGGTTAATTTTTGTGATTTTTATTAAAACATCATGCTCTGTTATTTGTTCCGTAATAATTTTAGAAGAAGGAATGTTATACATTTTTTGTAATTCTCTAACCTCTTTCTTTAATTCTGGAGTTAAGGCTAAAATTACACCGTGTTTTTGAGCTAATTCTTTAAGTTTTTCTTTAGTGAAATTTTCAGTTGAAGCCTTAGCTTGGATATCTTTAATTTTTAGCTCTGCTGCTTTCCTCTTCATTGCTTCTCTTAAATCT
>JAGXNU010000186.1 GCA_019894815.1 Promethearchaeota archaeon | reverse complement strand
TCTTAAATGACCACTTTTGTTAGCAGGCGAACCTAACGCATTTAATATGCAACTATGTGCAATATCAGGTCTACCTCTTCTTTCGTGATTAGTTAATTTTGGCATGGCTGCGTGATGCAACGCAGTATCTAACAGTTGTGAGGAAAAATTTCTTTTGATTAGATTTTTTGTTACAGCTGGATGAGCTCTAATCTGTTTTGGAATGACTTCTAAACCAGATTCTACCAAAATTATGATTAGTGTCATATATCATCATCTTTGATACTATTTACTGCTTTTTATGTAATATCTAGTGACCTGATTGCATTCTAAACAAGTCATTGATACATGGGAACCTTTACCTTGTGAATGAAGTCTCGTACGGCAATTTATCCCAGGATAAAGAAATTTCTTACAATGATGACAAGTTCTTTTTTTCCACGCATGAGGGATCTTTATTTTAGCTCTTTGGGAATATTTTCTAGCTAAATATGCGTATCTATTGGCTAATTTCTTGTCACTTGGGAAAATTTCATGAGCTAATTCATACAAATAAAGCATTCTTGTTCTTGCTATAAGTTTGATAAGCCCTTTATTAATTTTTTTGGCTTTAGGCATTTTAAGGAACTATTATAACTCAATTCTAATATAATTCAGGTTTTATATTTCCCAAGTATAATCATTTTTCCACGAACATCTAAAACGCGAGAACCAGTTAATTCTGAAATTTCTTTTGCTATCTGTCGAATATTAGATTTAGTTGCTACAGTTTTTAAGCCTCTAATCTTAATTATTTTGTATCGTTTTAATAATTTGGCCACGTGGCGGAGAAATTCATCAGTTATACCGTTTTTACCTAAATTGCAATGCGGTGATGCTAATAATACCTGCTTAAACTTGTCTTGATAATCCATAATCTCAAAAAAGCAAAATTTCCATAAAATTTTTAATTTAATTCATCTTTTTAAATCTATTGTATTAATAATTAAACTTATAAAATAAAGATTAACATGTCCATTTATGTCGTAGAACCCGATAAACTCATCACAACATTGGCAGAAAAATTAAAAGACTACCCCGAAATCAAGCCTCCCGAAGGTTCTGAGTTTTGGAAAACCGCATTCTTCAAAGAAATAGCGCCAATTGATTCAGAAAATTTCTGGTATATTCGATGCGCATCAATTTTAAGAAAAGTGAAGAAGACTGGACCTATTGGAGTAAATCGCTTGAGAAAGGCCTATGGTGGCAAAAACCGAAAAGGTCATGGCTTAAATCATAGTGCTAAAGGAAGTGGTAAAATAGTTCGAGTAGCTATACAACAATTAGAGAATGCAAATTTGCTTGATAAGTACGAAAAAAAGGGGAGAATTGTTACTCCAGAAGGAACTAGCCTTTTAGAAAGGATAGCACATGATATTTTGAGAAAAAATTAATTACTTACTACAATCAAAGCTTTAGGAGTTTTTCCATGAGTGACGAAAACGAGTTAGGAGATATAAGAAGAAGAAAATTGGAGGAACTACAAATGCAAGCAATGCAGCAACAGCATGCCGCAAATCAACAGAAAGATTATGAAAGTAAGAAATATTTGGTCATGCGCAAAATTTTGAGCCCAGAAGGAAGGCAAAGATTAGAAAATATTCGTATGGTAAGACCTCAATATGCTGAGCAAGTAGAACTTCAATTAATTCAATTGTATCAATCTGGCCGTTTAAAAGGAGCTACACCATTACCAGATAAAGAATTTAAAAAAATTCTAGAACAACTCAGCTCTATGGAAAAGAAAAAAGAATATAATATTAAAAAGTAAACTAGATGAAAAAGATGGCACGAAATAAAGATTTACCCTCAAAATTAAGAAGAGGAAAAAGGATGAAACAAAGCGAATCATTACCAACATGGATTGTCAGAAAAACTGGGGGTAGTGTTAGATCAAGTCCATACTCAAGAAGACATTGGAGAAATTCACGACTAAAGAGAGATTAGAAATAAGTGACTTAGAAAAAAGTGTGAAACAAGAATGGCAAAAAAAAAAGCAAAAGATATTAGTTTGGATGATTTAGAAGAGGAATTGTCCGAAACTGAAGAAGATCCTTCTCTGGTGGATGAAACTATTGAAGAAATCGAAGCATTTGATATAGAGGAGGTTACTCCTGAAGAAGGAGTTAGTCAAGTCTTTGAAGAAGAACTCGAAGAAGAAGAAGAAGAAATCAAGGAAGAAATAATCGATGAACGAATTTATATAGTACCTTTGGCGTTAGCTCGAAAAGGACCTCGTAATAAACGAGCAAATAAAGCAGTACGCTTTTTGAGAGAATTTATGGAACGCCATTTTAAACCAGAATCGCTGGTAATTTCTCAAGAAGTTAATGAAGCAATATGGGCAAGAGGTAACCAGAAACCTCCACGTAAGCTCAAGATCAGAGCGACTAAGAATATTGAAGGTTTAGTCGTTGTATATTTGAGTAAATAATACTTCTTTTCATTTTCTCTATTCTCTATTTTATGAGAAAATTACAAATTTTTTATAGCCCTATAATTATTAAGAGCTCAAACAAAAATTATCATACATCTTATACTATAAAGAGATATGTGTGATCATTTATGGCTGATTTATCATTGATTAAGTTCTGTATTTCTGATGACTTAGATACTATTAGCGTCGAAAATGCTAAATCCAAAGTCATAGAAAGCGGGGGAATTATCCGAGAAGATATAACAAATGATCTTTGGTATTATGTTACTAATAAATCCAATCCTAAAAATGCACGTTTCGCCAAAGCTAAAGATTTAGGTGTTATATTTTTGGATGAACCTCAATTTCTTAAAATGTTAGAATAACCTTTTTTTCTCTTTTTCCCTTATTTTTTCTCAATATATAAAAATAAAAAAGATTAGAAGGATACGTGAGTATCACTCATATTAACTAATCGAGGTAAAATGATTGCGGATTCATATCCTGGACCGACCAGTAATGTGTTATTAGCAATATATTTAGTAAGATAATCATAAGCTAATGGAGCACCAGTGTTTGGGTTAGTACCAAAACGGGGATAATTTGAACTCGATATCGCTACTCGTATTTTATGACCAGGTGCAAAATAGTATGCTGTAGACCAACAATCCACCCATATTTCATATACATCATTTTGATCTCCTGACACTAATAACTCAGAGGTGTAATTATCACGAAATCTTACAGTTAGAGAACCATCTGTGACTAACATTGAACGTCCATCAGGATAAACGTCAGAGATCTTGACTGTAAAGTCCGTATCCGTGCAATTTGAGCTAATAAATAGATTCCCATAAATTCTACCGACAGTTTCAACGGGATCTATTAATATGGGAGTTTCAAAAAGTAATACATCTGAGCGATTTTCTATCGATCTTTGATCCATTGGACCTTCCAGATCAAAAGGTTGATTTTGACCACCTAAATTTGGTACGGGAAATCTGGGATCAAATAAAAATGAAATGTTATTATTTATTCCAACTGATGTGTTGCTGAGTCCCCCATTATGAGTAAGATACCAGACATCATCCTTATGATCAAGCGGCCAATCATAAGCATATCTCCAATAATTGTATTTGCTTGAAGTAGCATCAACATCTCCCATTAAATAATAAGCTACTCTTGCACCATCCCAATCAGCTGGGATACCTAAAAGAGCATCATCAAATAGTTCTGTATCCCAGTCTAAAATCATATTAAAACCATCAGAATTTTCTGGATAAACCAATTCTCCTTGTTGACCTCCATATATCGAACCATGTGTCCAAGGTCCCATTATTAATTTTTGGTGTCCTTTTGCTTGAGTATCCCCAAAATCGTCATATCCGATATATCCGTCGAGTGTACCT
>JAGXNU010000185.1:303-3854 GCA_019894815.1 Promethearchaeota archaeon | reverse complement strand
ATATTATTATAGTGACTATTCGAATTATCAATAAAGTTATCTACTGCATTACTAAGATCTGCTAAAAATTTATTTCGATTTGGTTTTATACTCATTTACATCAGTTATCATAAAATTTCAATATTCCTAAAACATAGATTTGGTAGTTTTAACTGTTTATTTATTCATTGGATTTTGTGATATTAATTCAATTTATCCTATTCTATCTCTAAAAGAGGTTTTAAATAAAATAATGATAGATTCTATAAATATAAATATTGGTATATCTATTTTTGATTAAAAATTGATGTTAAAGTTAAAATCTTTGGAAAAATTATTTAATTTGATTTAATTTTAACTTTTAAATACTAGATACTATACCTATAGAGAATTATGATACCTTTACTATACAAGAAATATCGGATAATCTTGATTTTATTCATTTTATTATTAATTCCAGTTCTAACAAGTCATATCCTCGAGGATAATAAAATTGATCGGAATTATCATGCTACACAAGAATTACCGAAACCGCTTGCCTTCTCACTAGAAGATTATGAACCAATTTTAGAAGATGGAAGTCAAAATCTTGGTAACATCACAGTTTCAAATATAATTTTTGATGAGAAAGGTTTTTATAACAATAGTGTGAACTATCCCGACTTACAAGATGATTTCAGTACGGGGGCTCTTAGAATGGCATATCAAAATACATCATATCTCTATACTACTTTATCAGCTCGCTATGATAATCTAGATCAAACAACATTTAACAATAAAATCACTGTTGTATTGAATGAATCTATTAGCGTTGAGTATAACTATTCAAAGTCTGGTGCGGAAGGTTATTTAATATATGGTTTTCGTCTATCTCCAATTTTAGTAAAAGAAGTTTTTATACATAACCAATCAACAGATCCTATTGAAAAATTGGATGAAAATCAATATTCGATTGATTCTTCAAATTTCATGAGCTTTAACTATTACGACTATTTCCAAGTTAATGAAATTGATGAAAATTATGAAAATAATTTTACGATGTATATTAAATATGAATATAATCTCACAATAAATAATTGGTTTCTCGACCAGATTAGTAAAAATCATGTGATAAGAACTCAAGAAAAATCATTTTCTCCAAGATTTGTATATAATTTCACGTTTGGGGGTCTTAAATGGAATGAAACATCAACTATTATAAGAGTACCTGCTTATAACCTCAAAGCTTTTCTAGAGGTAAATCTTCCAGATAAGGAAGTGTTATTCAATCATTCTTTGGAAGTATCTGATTTAGAAATTTCAAATTATTTAGGTAGTAATAATGTTATTAACATGACATCTTACGCTGAATATGATCCAATTGAAATTCAATTTTCAGCAAATTTTACATTAAGATTTGAGAATCCACTTGATTTTTCATGGGCTATAGATAGACTGATAGAAAATCGTGATATTAGAGAAAGAATATATTTTCCTTCTATTATATCCGGTCCAGATAAATTAATCATTCGATATATCACTTTATTTGAATCTACAATTACTTTAGACCAAGTTATGAGCAATTATTCAATATTTAAAAGACCTGTATCATACTTTGATGCGAACGTTTCCATAATTCAAGATGAATTGGAAAATAGTTTAATTTTTACCAAAAACTCAATTAAGAAAAAGGGATTAAAAATTATTATACCATACTGCATGAAGGGTGAAACTAATCCATTTGTATTAAAATACAAGGCGACTAAAGATCTAAGATTGATCATCACGGATAACATCAACATGCCATTAACAAATGTAAAATTGGAACTTTTTTATTTTGACAAGCTCTATGGTACATATATTTCGAATGATTTACTTCAACCCATGGCCCCTGCTTTTACAAATGAAAACGGAGAAATAATAATTTCAAATGTACCAAATGGAATTTATAATGCGAAGATCTATTTAGATGACCAACTACTGTTGGAAACAGAAGTTACTCCTTTTCAAGATATAAATTATGTTGTTACAGATATCTTCCATTTCCCAATCGTTATCCTTGTATTGGGTTCTCTTTTCGGGATAATCATCTTAATTGGATTTATCTATCATTTAAAAAATAGAAGCAAGCGTTAAACTTGATAGTAATTTTCATAGATAGTGTTGAAAACTTCCTTCAATTTATTGGGAAACGAGTTATGAATGAAATTTTTTATGAGTTCAATGAAATTAAATCCCAAACTGACTTATTAAGTAAGAATAACATGGAGATTATTCTTCATTTTCTTGCAAAGATTGAAAATAACTTAATTCTTTATGAAACTAAGCAAACAATAGTTAAGACGAAAAATTCTGATATGGATACTCAATTAGTGGCATTACAAAAAATTATTAGTCAAGTAGATGAATCATTGGTTCTTGTAAAAGGTAAAATTCGGGAAATTTTTCTATCCTATTCCTCATAATTTTATTTATGCTGAATAGATTTCCCATAACCAATAAGTCGATATCTTCTATTTATTATTCTTGAAACAGCAAAGATAAAATTTTCAGGTAAGCAAATTGGGGGATTAAGGGTTAGAATATAAGAGTTCTTTAATATTTTTACAACAGTTCCAGCAGTTTTTTCTGTTCCTACAACTAATAATAATTTCTCATTATGCCTAAGATCATACACTTTTATTTGATCTTCTGTACCTATTACCCGTTCTAATAAATTTACTTCTAATTCAACTTCAGAGATTACTTCAGGTAAAGAACCCAATTCTCCAACTAATTGCCCAATTAAAGAATCACCTCTCGTCATTGAGGGATCCAATTTAGTACCTAAGCCTATTAACCCACCGGGATTTGCTACATCTAACCTGTTACTTCCTTGACTTATACTAATAACGGTTGAGGTAATGGGTGAATAATTATTTTCAATACGTAAACCAGGACGAATCTCGATTGTTGAACCAACTTCAATCTTCCCTTTCAATACTGACCCCCCTATAACACCACCATTCAGTTTTTCAATTGCTGTTCCAGGACGATTAATATCGAAGGATCGAGCAATGAGGAATTGAAATTTATCATTTTCATTCATTTTTGGTGTAGGTATAATTTCTTGAAAAGCTCTAACTACTAAATTAATATTTGCTCCAAAAACAGCTGAAATAGGTATTATTGGAGCATTTTCCGCTACAGTTCCACGTATGAAGTCTTTAATTTGTTTATAGTTTTCAAGGGTTTGTGCTCTAGAGACTGCATCGATCTTGTTTTGAATGATTATTATATTTTTTATACCCGCTATATTTAGAGCAGCTAAATGTTCACGAGTTTGAGGTTGAGGACAATATTCATCAGCAGCGATTAATAGACAAGCACCATTCATTAATGAAGCACCACTCAACATTGTTGCCATTAATATTTCATGCCCAGGAGCATCAACAAAAGAAATATTTCTTTTAAATTCTAAAGCTTCTCCACATTGTGCACAATAATATTTCGGTTGCCCTTCTTCCCTTTCCAATTCAGCCATGTGATAGGTTAGATATTGATCACAAGTTGGACAATAAAGAATAGTAGCATTTGAATATCCTAGCTTTATT
>JAGXNU010000185.1:0-293 GCA_019894815.1 Promethearchaeota archaeon | reverse complement strand
GATATACCCCTTTCTTGTTCCTCTGAATGTCTATCGGTCCAATCACCTGTAAGTGATTTTACTAAGGTAGTTTTCCCATGATCTACATGTCCTACTAATCCAATATTACATTCTGCTTGCTGTTTGATTAAATTCTTAAGTTCAGCAATCTTTCCCGTATCTTTTTTTATTTTTGGCTTTTCTTTTTTAGGTAAGGGTGTTTTTTGTATTGGTTTACTTGAATCCTCGGATTCATTCTCATCAAATATAGTTTTAGCGCTATTTACATATTTTAATGCTGTGGAATCCCCAAT
>JAGXNU010000184.1 GCA_019894815.1 Promethearchaeota archaeon | reverse complement strand
GTGTAGAATCAGATGAATAAATAACACATGTTTTATCTGTTAAATGAACTAAAGGAATACTACAGATAGGAATTAAAATAAACGAAAGAATTATTAAGAGATTTTTTTTCACTAAAAACACTACAAGAGCTTTTATTTAATTATATAATAATAATAATATAAAAAAAATCGTTATTTAAAATGGCAGAAAATAAAGACGAGATTTTTAAATCTCGAATGTTCGCTCGACAGCAACTGATCGAAGGATGGAATCAAGAAACGTTATCTAACGCTACGATGATGATAGTCGGAGTGGGGGCACTCGGTTGTGAAATTGCTAAAGATTTTGCCCTGATGGGATTAGGTAAAATCATATTAGTTGATTTAGATACCATTGAGATTTCAAATTTATCTCGGCAGATGTTATTTCGACCAGGAGATGAAGGAAGACCGAAAGCAGAAGTTGCTGCTGAAAGACTTAAGGAAATGAACCCCTATTTAAACGTTGATTTTTACTTTGAAAAGTTACAAAAGTTACCTTCTTCAGTATTTGAAGAATCAGACGTGATCGTGGCTGCTTTAGATAATTTTAATGCCCGCTTAGATCTGAATAAAATATGTTTGAGATTGAAAAAACCAATGGTTGAAGGTGGTACTGTTGGTTTTGAAGGTCATGTACAAATTGTGATTCCCAAGGGTTCTGAAATCCAATACAGAAATAGAGATATGGAAATAGATAAAATTGTTGAGTCCAAGCTCTGGGATCTTGATGAGAGGGATTTCCAATCTTATTATGATGGCTTAAGGGAAATAGAAGAGCTTGAAGACCAGATAGATAAAATTTTACAGTCAAAAATAGCACCTGTTCGAGCAAGGATTCGTAAGAAAGTCGAAGAAGATTTCGATCAGACCTTAGCAGAAGAAGTTTTAAACTTGACTCCTTGTTATCGTTGTTTAATTCCTATTCCTCCCGCTGATGATAAATTAATCGCAGCTTGTACCTTAAAAGGATTGCCAAGAAATAGAAATCATTGTGTAATTAAAGCTGAAGTCATTTTTGAGAAGAAATATGGTTTCAAACCAGATATGACCATGGATGATGATGTAGTAAAATTAAAAGAACTCGCACAAGAAGAACTGGTTCAATTACGGGAAAGAGTATTTAATGAAAACGTACCCCCAGAAAAATTAGAAACAATGACACCAGAGGAAATTGCAGAATGGAAAGAAAATATTAAGAAAACCTTTGGTCAGGATTACAAATTTGAAGAAATGGAAAATATACTTGGTAATAAAATTGCAGCAGTACAGACGGTAAGTTCAGTAATTGCTAGTCTTCAATCTCAAGAAGCTCTAAAACTCCTGTTTAGGGTTCACGGTCGTGATATAGGAGCACCAATGGATCCCGCTTATATGAATTATAATGGGGTATATGGTCAATTTGATCAGTTGGATATTATAAAACGAGATGATTGCTTGGCTTGTGGAAATATCGAAGGTGAAGAAAATGCTCAAATTGTTGTACCGTTCGATGCAGATGTAGGATATATTTTTAAAGCTATGAGGATAATAGATTATAATTTAGATCCTATCTTATGGATGATAACAAACCCTATGACAAAAGAAATATACTGGAATCCTTACATGGAATCCATGAAAGATCCAAATATCAAATTAACCACTTTAGAAATAAAAAGCAATGATGTAATCACTCTTACTCCATTAGGACAAGCAAAAGTAGATTCTGAAATTAAACGTTATAATATCATAATCACTTACATGTGATTTTCCTTTTTTTACCTTTTTAAAATGTTTAATACTTACAATCTCGCATAGTAGGCCGCTTTATATCCCATTTTATGGAAAGGACATTCCTTAATACAAACAGAACATCCTGTAGTTTCATAAAAATATTCAATACATTTTTCTCCATCAATTCTTGATATTATCCCATTTTCTTTTATAATTGGTTCATCGTAAATAGCGTTTACAGGACAATGGCGAATGCATCTTTTACATTTTTTACAATATCCTTCCACATCAAAATTCAATTCGGGGATTTCAGGAAGCGGTGAAGCATTAACCGTAATCAGGGATAATCTTTGTCTAGGACCAAATTGTTTGGTGATTAAAAGACCTTGCGAACCTATTTTTCCCAATCCCGCTTTCACAGCCATTGCAGGATATAGTATTGGTCCACCCAAAGGATGACAAGCAATCGCTTTAACTCCTTTTGACTGAATAAACTCTGCAAGCAAATTAGTTGCGATCCCTAATTCCACATAAATATTTAAGGATTCAAGACCAGCTGGAGGTTCGGGAGCTGCGTCAATAGCTTCATAATCCATTTCCATTCCAAATATGATTCCATTTTCATATAATACCTCGATTGAGCCTGTATAATCCTTTTCAAATATCAGATTTTCATCGATGGGAGCAAAACCTATTTGATCAATACCTAAGGATTTGGCTTTGTCAATAACTTCTTCCCAAAATCGCTCTGGAATTAAATGAAGCTCATCAGAAAGTTCTTTTATTGCTTTTTTGTAAATACTTTTAGCTTTTTGAATGCCTTTAAACATTTTTGGGATTATAATTTTAGCTTTATCCTCCAATTCACCTTTAAATAGCGAAATATTAAATTTAGACTGATCAATATACCTTGATTTTAATCCTTTTGATCTTTTTAGCATTCTAAATCCCTCACCATTTTTATTAAGATATCTATGAAAAAGGAATCAACTCCAGCTGCTTTTCCAGCATCCATATCAAAATCCATATCACCGAAAAATATCATTTGTTCTGTACTAACGTTGAATTTCTCCTTGATTTTAAATAAACCTTCGGGTTCGGGTTTCCATTTTATTACATCTTCTCGCCCGATTATGAAAGCAATTTTATCAGAAATCCCCGCGATATCTAATGATTCTATTATGGTTCTTCTGGTATTCAATGAAAGTACAGTTAAAATAACATCAGGATCAACTTCAAATTCCTCTTTATTGTTAATGAAATACACTACTTCCTCAATTGGTTCCGTCTTTTTTATATTTTCAAGTTCATATTTTCGAATGATATCAAAATTTTCTATTAATTCTAACTCATCTCCATTCTTGATCACTTCACTGAGATAAGCAGAAATGCGATTAAATTCACGATTTTCCTCATGAAGTCTAGCATATCGTTGTGAAAGTAGATCTTTCAACGCATACCATGAGGCATGTAACTTCACGATCGTGCCATCTAAATCAAATACGATTACTTTTTTATCCCGAAATAAGTCATTTTTCATGAAAACCAAAGTATATAATTCTTAAATAAAAATAAAGTGGATTGTTTGATAATTAAAGATGCATAAATTATTGTTTTTCCAAGGTAATTTTTATAATTTCTAAATTGAAAAATCAACTTATCAATTAAAATAATAATTAAGTGGATACCTCAAAATTAAAAAAAAAGATGCCAAAACATCTATTATTATTCACGCATACCTTTTTATGTACTCATTTTCAATTAATTTATGATGAAGGAAGAGAAGACTTATTATGAAATTCTTGCAATAGAAAAAGATGCTTCTGACCAAGAAATTAAGTTAGCTTATCGTAGATTAGCCAAAAAATATCATCCTGACCTTAATAAAGATGATCCAAGGGCTAAAGAGAAATTCATTGAGATTAAAAACGCTTATGACACTCTAATTGACCCGAGAAAAAGAAAGTTTTATGATCAAATGGGATATGACCCTAAAAACGTAGATTTTAGCGATATATTTAGAAGTAATGATAATAGAAGTATCAGAGAGATTTTTAAGGAAATTTTTGGTAATCAAAGATCATATTATAATAAACCTCCTCCTGAAGGCATGTATACCTGATTCTTTTATAT
>JAGXNU010000183.1 GCA_019894815.1 Promethearchaeota archaeon | reverse complement strand
GCTCTAGCTAGAGGGATTTTAGAAGCAGGAGTAATAGTCGGGGCTGGTTATCCCGGAACGCCCTCCTCTGAAATATTAAGCACCTTAGCTATCATGAAAGAATTTAATCCCCATTTAAAATTGGAATGGAGTATCAATGAAAAAGTGGGTTTTGAAACCGCATATGGAGCATCGATGTGTGATGTGAGAGCTGTTGCGTGCATGAAACATGTGGGGGTTAACGTAGCATCTGATGCATTCATGACAGCTTGTTATGCTGGAGCAAGAGGAGGAATGGTTTTAATTTCAGCTGATGATCCAAACCTATATAGCAGTCAAAATGAACAAGATAACCGTTATTTTGGTTTACATGCCCTTGTTCCTGTTTTTGAACCGTCTACACCCCAAGAAGCAAAAGATATGATAAAATACGCTTTTGATTTTTCTGAACAATTTCACTCATTAGTCTTATTCAGAACGACGACACGTCTCAATCATGGAAGAGGAGATGTTTCTTTAGGTAATATAAAGCAAATAGATAGAGATTATTCATTTGATTGGGATAGATCTCGATGGGTTTGTCTACCTTCTCACTCTCGAGTCTTGCGTGTGAGACTTTTGGAAAGGTTAGAACTAATTTCTGAATTTGCTGATGAGTTTCCTTTTAATTCATTAAAATTATCAGATGAAAAGATTAATGGGACTAAATACGGATTTGTTACTGCAGGTATTCCTCATGGACATCTGGTAGATGCTTTAAACTATTTCGGAATATTATATAAAGTATCAATCCTCAAATTAGGATTAGTATATCCCCCACCTAAAAATTTAATTAAAAAATTATTTGATAATGTCGATGAAATTCTCGTTGTTGAAGAATTAGAACCTTTCATTGAAAATATCTTAAAACAATATGCATATGAAGAAGGATTGTCAACAGAAATATTAATTCATGGAAAGGACTATTTCCCACAAAATGGCGAGTTTTCTGCTGAACTCTATTTGGAGATTATTTCTGAATTCATTGGTATTGAGTATAAAAGAAATCCAGTACCCGAAAAGATGTTAATCATCCCTCCTCGGCTTCCGATTTTGTGTCCAGGATGTTCACATAGAGCAACATTTTATGCCATTAAACAAGTAGAAAAGAAGAAAAAAACAAAGTTCGTTAATTCTTCGGATATTGGATGTTATACTCTTGCTGTATACAAACCTTTAGAGGGATTAGATACTGAAGTCTGCATGGGAGGTTCTATTGGATTAGCGAATGGTATAACTAAAGTTCAACATGAAGGAAATCCTGTTTTAGCAATTTTAGGAGATTCAACATTTTTTCATTCGGGTATTCCCGCCTTAATTAATGCCGTCTATAATCAAAATGAAATGTTAGTTGTAATTCTTGATAATCGATCTACTTCAATGACAGGATTTCAAGAAAATGCAGGGACAGGAATAAAAATAGATAGTACACCAGGAACAAGAGTAATACTAGAGGATCTTGTTAAAGGTTGTGGTGTTAAGGAAGAAAATATCTGGATACAAGATTCAAATGATTTAAATGAGCTTACCAATAAATTAGAAGAAGCCGTAGATACTAAAGGAGTAAGAGTATTAATATCTCGACATGTATGTTCTTTAATTGAAATAAATCAAATGCGAGCACAACATATTAAACCTCCAAAGATCGTAGTTGATCATGAAAAATGTATAGGATGCCTTATATGTGTTAATCGGTTTGGTTGCCCCGCTATAAATTTTGATGAGGAATTGAAAAAAGCAACCATTGATCAAAATACTTGCCGTGTTTGTAAAGTATGTATTGATGTTTGTCCACAACAAGCTATAAGTGAGGAGCTATAGGAAATTATGCCCCATATCTTTTTCACACCAAAAACAATTGCTGTGATTGGAGCAACTGCTAATCCTAAAAAATTTGGTAATGCTGTTACCATCAATATACTTAAAAATAAAGATCTTAAAAGTAAACTCTTTCTTGTGACTCAAAATAGTAAAGAAATAATGGGAATAACATGCTTCCAATCTGTTCTTGATATTTCAGAAGAAATTGAGCTTGCAATCATTTTAGTTCCTGCAAAAGCAGTGAATGCAGTAATCAATGAATGTATTACTAAAAAGGTTAAACGAATCATTATTGTCACGGCAGGATTTGGAGAAATAAATGATGAAGGCAAACAAGCTGAAAAACAAATTGCTGAAAAATGTAGGATCAACGATATCAGAATAATGGGGCCAAATTGCGTGGGAATTCAGAATAATGAGATTGGTCTGAATGCGTCTTTCATTCAAGCAGCACCCCATGGAAACATAAGCATGATCAGTCAATCTGGTTCTTTTGGATGTGCAAGTTTTTACGCCATGGAACGTGAAAATATTGGATGCTCAAAATTTGCTAATATTGGTAATAATGTAGATATTTCATTCGTAGATATTCTAGATTACTTCAATACCGATTCTAATACTAAATTAATTAGCATATACATGGAAACTATTACACAAGGAAGAAAGTTTTTAGAGTTATTAAAAGAAATAATACTTAGGAAACCAATCGTAATCTTTAAAGGAGGGCGATCTGCTACTGGAATGAAAGCAGCAAGTTCACATACGGGATCGATCGCTACCAATTATAAAATGCTGAAAGCAGCGGTTGAGCAAGCAGGTGCAACTTTATGTGAGTCCGCTTCAAATTTCATAGTAGCATTAAAAACATTTTCGTTTTTACCAATTCCTCAAGGAGATAAAATTGGAGTATTAACAAATAGTGGTGGAAGCTCCGTTCTTTTTAGTGATAAAGTTGAAGACTTCGGGCTCACGCTTGTTGAATTTTCAAATAACTTGAAAGAAAAAATTAAAACCCATTTAATTTCTCTAGTGAAATTAGTTAATCCACTCGACATGATTGGAGTTGCTGGCGAATCACAATACTATGAAGTTACAAAAGCGATGTTAGAGGACCCCGACATAGATATTGTAGTTCCTTGTTTAGTGATTCCCCCATTTCTTGAAATGAAGTCAGATGAGCATTATAGGGGAATGATTCGTGCATGGAATGATACAAATAGAAAGAAACCAATAATTCCGCTTATATTTTTTGGCGAAGACTTCGAAGAACTAAAAAAATTTGCACAGAAAGAGAAATCTCCAATATATTATACGCCTCAAGAAGCTGCTTTTGCTGTGAAGATATTAGTTGAAAGAAGTAGAATTATGAATAAAGAACTTTAATCTATCACTTGGAAATCATTTCTTTTTAAAATATCAAGTCCATTTTCATTGTCGTCCAATCTTAAAACTACTCCATTTCGATGATCGTCTAATACAAGAAAATATAAATACTCAATATTAATATTATTAGCACCCAAAGTCTTTGAGATTTTGTATAATTCGGTAATATTGTTTGAGAGTTCTATGGCTATTACATTGGTGATAGAATATAATATTTCATTTTCTTCTAAAATACTTATACACTTCTCAGTTTGATCAACTAATAATAGAAGCAGACCATAATCTTCGGTTTCTGCAACGGTCATCGATCGTATATATATTTTGTTTTCCATTAAAAGCTCAAAAAAGTTAGCAAGTTGTCCTGGTTTATTGGGAATAAATACTGATAATTGTTTTAACGTCATTTTAATCCAACTCCTAATATCATTTTGGAAATGATTTTTCTGACATATTTCTTTTATTACTTAATTTAGAACATTAGATTCTATAAAAATCATGCTAAAATTAAATATAAATCAATTAATTAGTGATGATTATACGTGTATCAAGAAAGAAAAATGACATTGAAGGATTTTTATGAAAAACACAGGAATTTTTCTTTTAGAAATGCTTCAGATTACTATATATCTCCGGGAATACAATGTAAATTTGATCT
>JAGXNU010000182.1:1877-3879 GCA_019894815.1 Promethearchaeota archaeon | reverse complement strand
ATGTTGGTATGGGTGGTTTGAAATTAGAATTTGCAATAGAAAATTTCTCCATCCCGGTCAAAGAGTAAAGAAAAAACCAATGAAAAAATTAATTCACTTTTTCGGGATAATTAATGAACATTTTGCCCCATTCTGTTTTATTGAATTCTTTAATTCGCTTTTTGCCAATTGTAGGATACCAAAACATGTCATGATATATCAATGAGGCTAATATTGGAAAAGTCATGAATAGCTTATTTCTCATCAAAGGATTTAAAAATTTGAGTGATCCTTTACGAACCATCTGATCACCCCATATAACTAGGCTTCTTTTAACTTTAAAGTTCCAATTTATGGATGATATATCTTCTCCAATTATCTCAATTTGATCAAAATCTCCACATCCTAAACCCTCTTCGTGAGCTAATTTTATAGCAGGTAATTTCAATGGATCAAATCCCAACATTTTTGATACGACCGTATCTACAGCTACTTGATCATAACCCGCAAGGAGATAATTCTTGATTCGAGGAATCATTGTTCTAGGACCGGCTCCATCACCGCATACTGTACCATCAACTATTGCTAAAGTTTGAGGATGAATTTGTTTTTGTACGATTAATAGATCTACTAATACCTCTGATATAAATTGATGACTATAATGACGTCTTTTTGTTAGCAAGCCTCCGAAGGCATTTTTCATTGCACATGTGATACCTCCGTGGATCATGTCATCGCTTGTTTGTTTCAAATCTCCACCAATCGCTCCAGTATGTCCATGTGTTTTCATAGTGGGTAAATGTATGATAGGTTTACCAACATAAAACTGTGGAATTTTAAAACCATCAGGAAATATTTTAGAATCCAATACATGCAATTTCTTATTTTTCAAGTTGATAAATTTTGGTCTCAAAGATTCATAGGAAACAAAAGGTATTCTTGTTAATGGCACAAACCATGCACCATACTTCTTAATTATAGGGGCCCATTTATTTCCTTTCAATCCTTTCGCGATGTTTGTTACTACTGTTCTATTCTCAGCAGTAAAAAGATTTCTAGGTTCAAAGCCATCTTCCACTATCGCCTTCAATACACCTTCTAATTGCCATGGTGGACTTGAGCAAGAAGGGAAGAATTTTGACCAACTGAGATTTAATTTGATAATAATTTTCTCATTAATATCAAAGAAATCCTTGTATCGAGCTAAATGCATTAGCCTCTTATAATCCTCAAGAATGGTTTTTGAGGTTGTTTTAACCACAAATATTTGAGATTTATTACGAGTCATTAATAAGATAAAAGTACCCTACTTTATTTTTATATCCATTATAATGTGATTAGCTAAAATAATAATGATAATAAAAAATAGAAAATAAAATTAAAAATAATTAATCAGAAATGTATTTCATTCCTTCATAAGATTTTTCTTTATCAGATAGTGGATTGCAATACATGTAATGATCTCCACCAAGATCGACTCTTTTGGGAGCATCAATTTCGCATCCTACATGGTTATTCATTTCATAGCAACGTGGGTGAAATGCACATCCTGCAGGGGGATTTATTGGACTAGGCACATCACCTTCCAAGATTATTCGATTTTTCTTGGCACTTGGATCGAAAGTTGGTCTAGCAGATAATAATGCTTTAGTATATGGATGAGTTGGATTATAAAATACTTCTTCAATCGTTCCACCTTCCACGAATTTTCCCAAATACATTACTTCAATCCGATTAGCGATATGTTGTACTACAGTTAAATCATGAGTAATAAAGAGATAGGAAAATTCGAATCGATTCTGAAGATCTTTTAACAAATTTAAGATTTGAGCTTGTACAGATACATCCAAAGCTGAGGTAGGTTCATCTAATATCATAACTTCAGGATTACATGCTAAAGCCCGAGCGATTACAATTCGTTGTTTTTGACCTCCAGAGAACTCGTGTGGAAATCTATCTAAATGTTCTGCTTTCATAGAAACTGTTTCAAGTAGTTCCAGTACTCTTTTTCGAATTTCTCTTC
>JAGXNU010000182.1:0-1867 GCA_019894815.1 Promethearchaeota archaeon | reverse complement strand
GAATCAGGGTCTTGAAATACCATTTGAATTTTCTTCCTTAATTCTGTATTAAAAACTTGTGTATCTCTTTGTTTAACATGATCTGGAGTTTTTCTTGACTTAATTTTATGCACAATAGATCTAGGCTGAATTATTAATTTACCTTTAAAATAAATGTCCCCCGACGTAGCTGGAACCAAGTTCAAAAGAGTATTTCCAATGGTGGTTTTACCACATCCACTTTCGCCTACTAACCCAAGAGTTTCCTTTCTCCGAAGATCAAACGATACACCATTAACTGCCATTACATCTCCAATCCTTCTTTTAAACAGCCCTCCATAAAGGGGATAATAGATTCGAAGATTTCTTACTGAAATTATGGCATCTTCAGGGATATCATCATTTTCGGGAGAGCTATTAGTTATTTCTGCTTCTGTCATTTTTAATCATTATTCATTTTATATTTAAACTTGAAAGGATGTTATACTATCTGCTTCTTTCCATTCATATTTAGGAGAATCTTTATGTTCTGGATCATATAAATGGCATGCCACAAAATATTTATCGGCAATCTCGTTAAGTTTAGGTTTTTTTTTATCGCAGATTTCAAGTCGAGAATCACAACGTGGATGAAATCTACAACCAGAGGGGGGATATATTAAATTAGGAACCATTCCTCTTATAGTTTTAAGTTTTTTATTCTTCATCTCTATACTAGGGATTGCACCTATGAGTCCCTTTGTGTAAGGGTGCCTTGATTTCTTAAATAAATCTTCTGCAGTAGCGTATTCTACAATATTTCCACTATACATCACTGCTATTCTATTGCATAATTCTGCAACAACACCTAGATCATGTGTAATTAACAGAATTGATGTTTTAAACTTTTTTTTTAGCGAATTCATTAGATCTATAATTTGTGCTTGAATTGTTACATCTAAAGCGGTCGTTGGTTCATCTGCGATCAACAATGCCGGATTACATGATAGAGCCATTGCTATCATGACTCTCTGTCTCATTCCACCACTTAATTCATGAGGATAACGATCGAGAATAGCTCTTGAATCGGCAATTCCTACTTCTTTAATAATTTTTGCAGAGAAATCGTTTTTAACATCTTCCAAAACGGGAACGTGTGCATTTTCATTTTTAATGTGTTTTATTCGTTGTTGTAGCTCTTCTTTTTCTTTTTCACTTAATCTCTCTTCATTCTCTTTCAATTCCTTTTTTAGTTTCTTTGCTTCTTGGAGTTTTTTCTTTCTTTCAAGTAACTTGCGATCTAACTCGGTTTTTAATATTTCATTTTGATGTAATAAAAAGATTTCCCCTATTTGAGTCCCAACTGTCATGACAGGATTGAGAGAATTGAGTGGATCTTGAAAAATCATTGTAATCTCTTTTCCACGATATTCTCTCATTTCCTTTTTGTCTAATTGGACCAAATCTTGACCTTTAAATAAAATTTGGCCTTCAAGTATCTTTCCGGGTGCTCTAACTAAATTTAATATTGATAAAGCAGTAACCGATTTTCCACAACCCGTTTCTCCTACTAAGCCGATTACCTCATCTTCATAAATATCGAAAGAGGCACCATCAACTGCTTTCACTATTCCTTCTTCTGTATAAAAATAAGTTTTTAAATTTTTGATTTGGAGTAATTTTCCATCTATTTCATTATTTGAGTTATCGACATTTGATACGTCTTCGCTTTCTATCATCCTATTATAATCTCCATTTTCAGGTTTATATTTAAAAAATAATAATTATTGATCTCCTATAAGTTTTTTAATCGAGGATCTAAAGCATCCCGTAAGCCATCGCCTAACAACATGAAGCCCAAAACAGCTATTAGTATGAAAAAACCAGCCCACAGTGAAGCCCAAGGAGC
>JAGXNU010000181.1:282-3885 GCA_019894815.1 Promethearchaeota archaeon | reverse complement strand
GGACAGGAATGTTAATTGAGAAAGACGATCATGTACAGTTAGCTCATGCTATAATTTCCCTCTTTAAATCTGCAGAAGTTGCTGAAAAAACCAATCAAATGAAAACTAATAATATTTTCGAGCCTGAACTCCTTAAATTAGCCAATCAAATTCCCGATGAAATAATAAAATCACGAGTGTTAGTTGATCCAAGTTTCTATGATATTATTAGAGAAAATTGTTATAAAAGAGTAAAGGAAAACTTTACTTGGGACATAGTTTCCAAAAAACTAATAATTTTATATGATTTTTTAGCAGAGCAGAGTTTTTATTCTTGATAGAGAAATTATGAGTTCCAGAACGGATATAATACATTACTTATTGCACTTGCTTCATCAGGTATAATTTGGAGCTCCTTCCGCGCCCATTCTGATATCCATTTAGATTTCTGCTTAAATCTCGAATCCATAAAAATTATTGAGCCTTTATCCCTTATTTTTCTGATTGGTCGTCCAGAAGCTTGATTTGCACGTTGTACAGCAGGGGAGAGATAAGCAAAATCCCACCCTCTTCCATTGAAAGCTATATCATAATAAGCAATTTTGGCTTTAACTCGGGGTGTTGGTAGATGATAAGGAAATCCCGCAATGATCACTGAATTCATGTAGTTTCCAGGATAATCCTCTCCTTCTGAGTTTCTTCCTCCACATACTCCAAGTAAAATAGCTCCTTGATTTGGTGAAGAACCCATGGATTTAAAATCATTAACCAATAACGCATTTTCAGAAGCAGATAATCCCGGTTCTTCAACAAATAATTTCTTATTATATTTCCGAGCCAAATAGGAAATGTCACTTGATAATAATGAATTAAGTATCTTATATGAAGCACAAAAAATACCAGTATTTGCAGGTGTAGAATAAATCACTTCCTCTATTTTAAAAATCATCTTTTTATACATCTCAGGATTTCTATTCACCCCTCGAGTATCGACACCCTCAGTAATAAGAACTTTAATATTTTCCTTTTTGAAAGGAGAACCTCCATTAATTTCTTCATAACCCTTGCCACTTTGTTTTAATCCCATTAGATTATTATATACTTGAGGGTTCACAGTACCCGAGAGGTTCACACTTGTATAGACATCTTTCAAAATAGGAATAACCATCTCTCTTGGATCAAGAGCGACTATCTCAAGTGAAATGTTTCGATTCTTTTTAGTATCCCTTACATTATAACAGAAAAAGTAATTATCTAATATATAGCTATTAATCCACTTTAACCAAAAATCAGCGAAGGTCCCAACATGATCTCTTGAGATTTCTCCATTTGCCAATCTTTCTTCATGAATAGATACACTAAAATCATGAATTTCTTTGATGAAATTTGTAAATTCTGTAAGTGAGCTGAATTGTAATTTTTTAATAATTTGATTTAATAAAACTTCAGGATCGATCTCTTGTTCATACTGAATGTTTAATTTCTTTTTATTTAGGTGAGATGTCAGTAATTCCACAAATTCTTGCATGAGTGGAGGTGAACGATACATTTCTAGATCACCCAGGCATAATCTTAAAGAATACGGTGTTAACTTTTTAGAGTTTATTTCAGTTGCTACATCTATTAAATTATGACACTCATCGATAACAAGTATACAATTTTGAAGATCCTTTTCAATAAAAGATAGAAAATTTTCTCGGATGTGAGGATTAAAAATCCATTGGTAATTACATATAATAATTTGCATCTTGCTTAAAAGAAATTTACTAAGAAAGTAAGGACATAGATGCTTATCTTTACACATGTTGATAAGTTCTTCAGCATCGATAGGTTTATCTAAAATTTTAGGATCGATGAGAAGAGGGTTGTCACGCTCATCTCTTTTTTTAATTAAATTAACATAATACTTACAGTTTCTATTTTTCCTAAGATCACTACACACTGACATTGATTCTTTGGGACCTAGTTTTAACTTTAGTAACATCTCATTTAAACACATTTCATTCCTTCCCCGAATTGAGATACCACTCACTTTATGATTAAAACCATTCTCTTTACGAAAATTGGAAATTCGGGTCAATTCTTTAATGATTCTAGTATTTTGAGCGTGAGTTCTACAAGTATATATTATTTTTAGATCTTTCTCATATGCTAAGGGTAATAACGCACTTAATGCTATGATTGTTTTACCACTTCCATTTGGGGCAACCAGTAGCGTATTTTTACATTCTTCAGATGATTGTTCTATTTTTTTGATGATACTTTCTTGTTCTTGCCTAAAGTTTTTGTATGGAAAGAAATCAATGTATTTCATATTGTACACTTTAGTATGGTGGCTTGTTATATTAAGATTTTTTCTATGCTTTATATTAGCAAAGAGTATAAAAGTTTAATTATTAAGAAAATTTACATAGAAATTATGAAGGAAAATAATACGAATGAAGAATACTTGTCCCTAAAAGATATTTTGAATGAAAATTTGCTTAGAGATTTAATTATATTTGTTGTATTGTTTTTATTTATTCTCACTCAATCATGGAATGACCTATTTTTACTCTTATTTCCTCTCATATTATTTACAATGTCAATGACGTTCAGAATTATTAATACGAATAAATGGCGAATTTTTTTAGCAAATGGAATGATATTTTATAACCCTCTGGGATCTGAAAAAAAACACGCAGATAGATTGTACTTTTCATCAATCTTATTACTTATCATGTTATTTTGGATTGGTTCAGAGTCAGTATACCATCCTCAATTAATAGATGATTATACTCTTTATTTTAATATTTTATTCATATTAATTTACACTTTTGGTTTTTATTGGATACTTATTGATATTTGGAAAAATGCTAAAATCGAAATTATCAGTAAAGAAGAGCAAGATCAAGACATAACAAAAGTTCTTTCCTCTCTTGGAAGAGAAAAATCTATCCACTTATCAGTACTTAATTTGATCATCTTCATAATTTTAAACGTGGTAAATGTTTTAGTTGCATTTCTTATTAATTTCAATCTCATATCTGGTATCTCTTACTATTTACCGGGAACGGGTATAGAAGGATCTCTTCCTCTTGAGATATCTATTTCTCATTTATTCTTCATGATTATATCTCCTTGTTTAGCAGTTTTATTTCTATTTTTAATACATCAGGACATCCAAGATTTTAATATAGACCTTCTTAATGACATAATTCAATCTCTTCCTGAAAGAAAAAGAAATGAGATTTTGCAAAACCTTTCATATATTAATAAAAAAAAATATAATTGCATTAATCAACAACAATGAAGATTTATAAAAATCTAATTTATTATTTGTATTAATCAGATTATTGAATGAATTGAACAAATGAACCAATCAAAAAAATATATTTACAAAATTCTTGTAGTTGGAGATGGTGGCATTGGAAAAAGCACCATGATACAACGCTTGATTACTGGGAAATATATTGAGCAGAAGATAACAATTGGGACGGATTTGGCGAGCTGGAGCATAGAAATAGGTAATTTAGTAATTAAGCTTCAAATTTGGGACTTTGCTGGCGAAAGGCGCTTCCGTTTCTTTTTACCGAACTATTCCAGAGGCGCGGATGGCTGTCTGCTCTGCTATGACATTACAAG
>JAGXNU010000181.1:0-272 GCA_019894815.1 Promethearchaeota archaeon | reverse complement strand
AAGTTTTCAGAATCTTCAGGAATGGTACGAAGTCGTTCGAGATAACACTTCACATCCCATTTTTGTGCTCGTTGGAGGAAAAGCCGATTTAGCTGACTCCAAAAGAACTGTTCACTTTGAAGACGTTGAAAAGTTTCAAAAGCTATATGATATACCATATCATTTTGAAACATCCAGCAAATCTGGTTATAATAATGAAGATATATTTGAAACTATAACTAAACTTATTCTAAAAAAAAGAAATATAATATAAAAAAGAGTTAGAATTATTC
>JAGXNU010000180.1 GCA_019894815.1 Promethearchaeota archaeon | reverse complement strand
ATATTTGCTTCTGTTGTGTCAAAATGACCATTATTAGGGATGTACCAAGTTTTGTTAATATTAAATTCCTGTTTAAGTTGAGCTATAGTTGAGAATAATAAATATTCCGCACATCTACCTTGAGGGACAATGAAAGCATTAGGACGTTCTAATTGATGGATCCCACCATTTACAAATCCTCCTTTAAATGATGTAAGATATAACTCATCCATTAATTTTTGTACGTTCGTTTCACCTGAGAGAATTAGTTGGATTGCCTTTTTAGGATGATTTCCTCTTTCAAATATGTCTCTAATGGCATCTAACAATGCGTAATATCCTTTATTTCGTCCATATGACTCATCTCCGTGAAAGAGGGCTGACCATTGCAGATCAGTCATGGTAGTTGTTCCGCTATCCGAAAGAAAATCTAATACAAGCATATCTGCAGGAAATGAAAACATGCTATACTCAGTTTCTTTTAATGCGATTTCTCTTTGTTTCTTCGTAACATCCTTTATATTTCTCACCACTAAAGAACGTTTAGTGGGAACTGGAACACCTAATTCATGCATTGGCTTCATTATCTTAAACTCGAAAATATGAGATAAAAAGAGTTAATATCATTGTTTTATTAAATATCTGAAAATATTAAAATTTGTACTTTCTTAGTCAAATAATATTTTATAGATCCTTCAAATAAGTGGCGTTTTTCATCATCAATTCTCCAATTTTTGTGAAAACGTCCTCTACATTTTCCCCACTTTTTGATGAGCATTCAATATAATTAAAACCATTAGCTTTCGAAAAGTTGATAGCATCTACTTCAGCAACAGCTCTAGTCTCCGCCAAATCTAATTTACTACCTACTAAAATTGTAGATACCGTTTGTCCTAGTTCTCTGTTCGATTCATTGAAAACACTAATCCAATTATCTAAATTTTTAAATGTTAAATATCTTGTAATGTCATACAAGAAAATACAGCCATTTGCGCCAGATACAGCACCAGGTAATAAGAAGCGGAACTTTTCTTCCCCTCCAAAGTCCCAAACTTGTAATGAAATTTTTTTTCCACCAAGTTCAAGCTTTTTTAGATAAAAATCCATGCCGACTGTCTGCCGAAAAGTAGCTTTAAACATGCCCTCTAAATACCGCTGAATCAGAGTGGTCTTTCCGACCCCACCATCACCAAAGATGCAAAGCTTGAACCTATATTCATTCATAATAAAGATATATGCATGTTTTCTTTAATTTTATCTATAATCCAAATTTTGTAGTTGTTATATATTAGATAATCAATTTAAATTTTTATTATTCTAAATGTTATTAAATTATACATTTTCATTGTTTAAAAATAAAAATGATCCTTGATATATTCCGCTTTAATGCGGAAACACAACTTCTGAATAATATTCAAATAATGAACCATGCACAGGAATTTCTAATCTAATTTCAGAAGATAATTACTCCTCTTTACTTTCTTTAGGACGTTGAGTATCTTGTAAACTATTTGCTCTTTTTTTAAGTATTTCTCTTATTTGATTGGTATCGTGAGTAAGCCATTTTAAAGCCAATGACCATAAGATAATTCCTGGAAGAATACATAAGGTTAAGATTAAAATTGTAAGCTGATAATCGTAAAAAGTTAGTACAAGAAGAATCCCGCTTAAAGAGGGACCTATACCGCGACCTAAATTTTCTAAAAACTGGTTCCATGAAACAATCTGACCTTGTGCTTCAGGCAAGTTTATTTGTTGTAAAATGGGTGATTGGTTCACTATATACAATGAAAAAATCGACCGTGAGAAGAAAAATAATGAACCCATGAGCCATATAACGGGTAAAGCCATGAGAAATCCCACATCTTTTCCTTGTTCAATAGATAAATGTGGCCATGGGATGAAAAAGAAAAGTACGAAGCTAACAATCCCTCCAGCGATAGCAATTATGATCATATAAATTCGCGCTTTCACATGCTTTCTTGCAAATCTATCACTTAATCTTGCCAAACCCAATTGTCCAGCAATGCCTCCTGTTAAACCAAAACAGACCATGAAGATGCTTGTTGAGAATTCTGAAATGTTATGAGGCTCATTTTGTATTAAATTAAGGATTAGAAAATTAATTGATCCCATTAATATCCATGTAAAAACCCCTTCTATTAAAGCAACGACATTTGTCTTACTTAACATCGTTTTTTTCATCATTTCACGATTGATCTTATAATCATAAAGAATGTCCTCTTGGAGAACATGGATTAATTCTTCTTGCTGAGCACCTCTTTTTGGTTCATTGATGTGTAGGGCCAAAACAAGTCCAAATATAAGAATTCCTGCACCCGTACCCCAAAAAAATTGTCTCCAAAACCCAGTCTGAACCAAAAAAGCACCTACAAGAAAGCCAAAGGTCATTGTCAAAGATCTTATGAGTTCATAAACGCCAAAAAAACGAGAACGTTGCTCTTTAGGAACAATATCGTTCGTCAATGAAATGACAGTAGGCCAGCTAAGCCCTCCAAATACTCCAAAGATAGATACAAATATTAGGAAATAAATCCAAGTAGTATAACCTCCTCCTTCTATTCCGAATCCAAGCATTAAGGCTGAAAATCCCCTGAAAATAGATAGTATTATGAGAATTTTTTTTCTGGAGTGCTTGTCAATAAAATGTCCAAAAAGTAATCCTGAAATTGAAGCGGACCATGATAAAGTCGTGATAATTATCCCCATCTCTAAAGCATGAGTAGGATCACTTGGCCACATGATTCTAGAAAGAGGAACTATTAGAAAAGTAATACCGCCCCATAAAATACTCTGAAATCCATTAAGGAAGTATATCGGCCAGAGGATCTTATTATATTTCACAGGTTGACTCTCATTCATTTAACTATAACCTTAACCTTTAATCAATAAACTAAATATGAAATGTAAAATGCGAATTAGAATTTTAATTTATCGAGGGGATTAATATAATATGTTCTTTAGTATGATTACATTTTTATTTAAAAGAGTATAACTTAAAATAAATCTGTAATTACTAATTTAACCGATTTAACCAATTATCATGCAATCAGAACAATTGATTAGACAACTTCAAGATGGGTCCATTCGAGGTTTAATTTTTGATTTTGATGGAACTCTTTTGGATATTGCCCAACCTCTCAGGAATTCAATTAAAGAAGTTTTCGAAAAGTACAAAGTTGTCTCAGATATGGAGACGACCATCCAAGAAATTGGTGCTTTAATGGAAACAATTCAAGGTTATCCATTACCTAAGATAATACTACAATCTTATGACATGTTTAAATATATCAGCTCGTTAAATTCTCTCACGTTCATGAAACAAATAGAAATTGCAGCAAAGATTTTCTCACGATACCTCACGCTTGCAAAAGAAGCTCCAATATTCCCGAATGCTGACAATATTCTTAAAAAACTTAACAAATCACATGATCTCTATATTGTTTCTCATAATCAAACTAAAAACATTATTGAACATTTGGAAAAGCATGAATTAATGAGCCTCTTTAAAGGTGTTTATGGTGCAGACCTATTACCCGAATTAAAACCTGATCCAAACTCACTGAAACCCGTATTTGATAACTACAAGTCAAGCAAATTAAAAGAATTTGTCATGATTGGAGACATGCCATCAGATATCATCGCAGGTGTAGAAGCAGGCGTGTGGACAATAGCAGTAACGACAGGTGTGAGTAATAGGGGTGTGTTATCCGAACAAGGACCCTCATTAGTAATCGATTCTCTTTCTGAATTAATAAAAATTACAGAGAAAAAATAACCCAAATTATACTACGTACAATGCCCAGTATTACCATTTCATAATGTTATTTTGAATACGAATATGAGTATTATTCTAATCAAAAATCTTTTATACAACCCCTCCCTTATCAAAGCATGAAAAACAATCTCAAATATCTTTTAT
>JAGXNU010000017.1:18096-18378 GCA_019894815.1 Promethearchaeota archaeon | reverse complement strand
GGATTTTATAAGAGGATTTAAAGATTTTAAAATAGATATAAGAAGATTAAACGGTATCTTGGATTGAATGAATGACATTCGTAAATTGAATGAAACCCAGACGCTTAATCAAATCGAAAGCTTCATTGAAATTTTACGCCAGAGAAAAAAGCAATAATTCAAGCATAATTATCAAGTTAATTGCTTTTACTTCCCTTACTATAGTCCTGAATCTGGACGAGATTCTGTAGCTGGCTTGCCTTCTATACCCCAATGAGACTTTGGAACTTCATGGATAATCAC